>DASUAC010000364.1:0-4778 GCA_035763985.1 Jatrophihabitans sp.
CGTGGCGCGCCGACCGTGCGGCTGAACCGGCTCGACGGCAGTCACCTCGACATTCCGCCCTCGTTGCTACAGCCGACCAAGCCGACCGCCAAGCATGTGGTGATGCGCAATCTGGACACCGTCGCCGGCCAGCTCGAGCAGCGCCGCAGAGCCCACCGGAGGAGGGATTAGCGTGTTCAATACCGCGAATTGCCCCAGCTAGCTGCGACCATTGCTGGACCAATATGATCACCAGCTATCAACGAGGTAACGGTTGAGTATCTTCGGCCAGTCGGGGTATTCCCCCGGATGGTCCCGGGTGCGATGGTCACGGTTACCCGTAAGCGTTTCAGGCGCTGGTGCTATTCAGTCATCGGAAGGACACACGTAGATGCGTTCAAAGATCGCCGTCGCGGCGTTCTCGCTGCTCGGTGCGACGGTGCTCGTCGCGGGCTGTAGCAGCTCGAGCAAGAGCAGCGGAAGTTCCGGTGGGGGTGACAACTCCCGGGGGCCGATCACCTTCGTGACCGGCAAGGACAACAGTGGCACGTTGCCTTTCATCGCGGACAAGTGGAACGCCGCGCACCCGAACGAGAAGGTGACCGTCAAGCAGCAGTCCGATCAGGCCGACCAGCAGCTGTCCGACCTGGAACAGCACTTCCAGGCCAAGGACTCCGCCTATGACGTGGTCACCGTCGACGTGGTGTGGACCGCCGAGTTCGCCGCGAAGGGCTGGATCGTCCCGCTCAAGGACAAGTACGCCCTCGACACCAGCCAGTTGCTGCCGGCGACCGTGAAGGCCGCCACCTACAACGGCACGCTGTTCGCAGCGCCGTACGCCTCCGACGGTGGCCTGCTCTACTACCGCAAGGACCTGGTGCCGAGCCCGCCGACCACCTGGGACCAGCTGATCGCCGACTGCAAGGGCAAGACCGCGAACACGATCACCGGTTCGAAGCCGGGCTGCTACGCCGGCCCGTTCTTCAAGTACGAGGGCCTGACGGTGAACGCGGCCGAGGCGATCAACGCCGCTGGCGGCGTGATCGTCAAGGAGGACGGCAAGACGCCGGACGTCAACACCGACGCTGCGGCCACCGGCCTGGACTTCCTGGTCAACGGCTTCAAGCAGGGCTACATCCCGAAGGAAGCGCTCGGCTTCAAGGAGACCGAGAGCCTGAACGCGTTCGAGGCCGGACAGCTGGTCTTCATGCGTAACTGGCCGTACGCCGACGCCATCCTGGCCGGCAAGGACTCCAAGGTGGCCGACAAGTTCGGCATCGCGCCGCTGCCCGGCCCGAACGGCCACGGTGCATCCAGCCTGGGCGGGCACAGCCTGGCGATCGGCCAGTACTCCAAGCACAAGGCGACCGACTTCGACTTCCTGAAGTTCGTCGAGTCCGAGGAGGTCCAGCGCAACAACCTGACCCAGGGCACCCTGGCGCCGGTCATCTCCTCGCTGTACAGCGACCCGGCACTGGTGGCCAAGTTCCCGTACCTGCCGACCCTGCTGGCCAGCATCCAGACCGCGGTGCCGCGCCCGGTGACGCCGTACTACCCGGCCGTGACCGAGGCGATCCAGACCAACGTCTATGCCGCCCTGCAGGGCCAGAAGAGCAGTAAGCAAGCCCTGTCCGACCTGCAGTCGGCAATTCAGTCGGCAACCGCCGGCTAGCTGGGCAACGGGTAGAAGCCATTGAAGACCGGCGGGATGTGGCCCACGATAAGGGGGCCCATCTCGCCGGTCTGTCAGTAGCGACAGACGTCTGATTGACGCCCGAGAGGTCGGTCTGCAGCCCGAGGAGGCTTTATGACAGTCGCCGGACCCGCAGCTGAAAGTGCCGAAGAAGCCGCATCGGCGTCGCCGCCACCGGTCAAGCGCGCCAAGATCAAGACGGGGGAGGGCCGGCTTGCCTTCATGCTGGTCGCACCCACCGTCGTGCTGCTCGCCGTCGTGGTCGGGTACCCGGTGGTCAAGGGCATCTACCAATCGTTCCAGTCCGATCCGGGTCTGAACCCGGCCACCGGCTTCTTCGACAGCTCATCGCACTGGGTCGGCCTGACCAACTACAAGCACTGGCTGCTGCAGCAGTGCCCCAAGCCTGGCGGCGGCACCTTCAAGTGCCCGACCGGCACGCTGGGTGCACAGTTCTGGTCCTCGATGTGGATCACCATCTTCTTCACCGTGGTCACCGTGACCATCGAAACCGTCATCGGCATGTGCTTCGCGCTGGTGATGCACCGGGCGTTCCGCGGCCGCGGCCTGATCCGCGCGGCCATCCTGGTGCCGTGGGCGATCCCGACCGCGGTGACCTCCAAGCTGTGGATCGTGATCTTCGACCCGCAGGGCGTCCTGAACAAGACCCTCGGCCTGCACGTCCAGTGGACGTCCTCCCAGTGGCCGGCCCGTATCGCGGTGATCATCGCCGACGTCTGGAAGACGACGCCGTTCATCGCGCTGCTGATCCTGGCCGGACTGCAAGGCATCTCGGCCGATCTCTATGAGTCGGCCAGGGTGGACGGCGCCTCCGCGTGGCAGCGATTCACCCGGATCACGCTGCCACTGGTCAAACCCGCGCTGGCCGTCGCGGTGATCTTCCGGACGCTGGACGTGCTGCGCATGTACGACCTGCCGTGGATCCTGACCGGTGGCTCGAACGGCACCACCACGGTGTCCATTCTGGTGGTCAAGCAGTTGAACGTCGGGCTCAACTCGGCCTCGGCGCTGTCGACCATCACCTTCATCGTGATCTTCGCGATCGCGCTCGGCATGGTCCGGCTGTTCAACGCCAATATCATCGGTGCCCAGGCGAGAGGAGCCAAGTGAGATGACGACCGCCGCCGTCAGCGCTCCCCGCGCCACCACCGCCGAGCAGGCCGCACCCAAGCAGCCGTTCCGCTGGGGTCAGGTAGGCAACGGCCTGGTGATCGGGCTGATCATCGTCTGGTGCTTCCTGCCGTTCTACTGGATGGTGGTACTGGCCTTCCGGCCGAACGCCGACACCTACGACACCACCCCGTGGTTCAACCACGTCACGCTCGACAACTTCCGGTACGCCTTCAACACCACGTACAACCAGTTCGGCCGCTCGCTGATCAACAGCCTGATCATCGGCTCGGTGGTCACCCTGGTGGCCATGCTGGTCGGCGTCTTCGCCGGCTACGCGATGGCGCGTTTGGCCTTCCGCGGTAAGGGTTTGGTGCTCGCCGCGATCCTCGGTGCCTCGATGTTCCCGGGCGTGGCGATCCTGACCCCGCTGTTCCAGTTGTTCACCAACCTGGGCTGGCTGGGCACCTACCACGCGCTGATCATCCCGCAGATCTCGTTCTCGCTGCCGCTGGCGGTGTACACGCTGACCAGCTTCTTCGCGGACATGCCGTGGGAACTGGAGCAGGCCGCCCGGGTGGACGGTGCCACGCCGGGCCAGGCGTTCCGGTTGGTGATCTTCCCGCTCGCCGCGCCGGCCCTGTTCACCACCGCGATCCTGGTGTTCCTGGCGTCCTGGAACGAATACCTGCTCTCCAGCGTGCTGTCGGTCCAGAAGCCGAGCGTGACGCCGTCCACGGTCGCGATCGCCAACTTCACCGCCGGGCCGCACATCGTGCCGTACACCCAGACCATGGCCGCCGGCCTGGTGGTCACCGTGCCGCTGGTCATCGTGGTGCTGCTGTTCCAGCGCCGGATCGTCAGCGGTCTCACCGCGGGCGGTGTGAAGGGCTAGCTAGCCGTTGACCAGCCGCTGCGGTAGCTCCTCGGCGAGCCGCCGCAACAGCTGATCGGGCAGCGGCCGGCCGGCCGGCACGCGGGCCACCAGCGACGCGCTGCAACCGGGCTGCCGGCTGGGCCGGACCAGGGCCAGCACGGTCGAGCCGTCCGCCGACCGGACCGGGTCGGTGTCCATGGCGGGCACCGGCGCGCCACCGATGACACACTGCCCGGTGAGCAGCAGGGTCAGCCCGTCGGCGGTCAGCAGTTGGACGCTGCGGATGGTGGCACTGGTGGCGGAGTCGATCAGCACGCTGCCGACCAACAGGGTGGCGCCGGCCAGCTCCGGCGGCCGCAGGTCGGCCAGTTCGGCATCCGACTCCGACAGCGGCTGGCAGACGTCCTCGCGCGGGCAGCCGGTGAGAATGCCGCGTGGCTGCCGATATCCCACCACGGTGCTGGTCACCGTCCGATGGCGCCGGACGGTCAGCAGGCTGCCGCCGGCCGCGGCAAGCAGCACCGCCAGCACCGCCAGCAAGGCGCACCACCGCACCGCGAGGCCGCGGGCCGGCGGCTCGTCGTCATTCGCGGGATCGGCCTGTTCGGGATCGGCCTGTTCGGGATCGGGATTGCGCGTCGATCCGGCCGGATCGGCATTGCGGGCGGGGTCGTCGTCCGACTCGTCGGTCACCGACAGCGGCAGGTGATGCAGCCAATCCGGCTCGCGGCGGCTCATGCGTCCAGCTCGCTCTTCGCGCGAGCGCTCATCGCGGCATTCGCTCCGCTCCTCGCTTCGCTGCGATGCTCACTCATGCATCCACCTCGCTCTTCGCGCGAGCGCTCATCGCGTTATTCGCTCCGCTCCTCGCTTCGCTGCGATGCTCACTCATGCGTCCACCTCGATCTTCGGACGAGCGCTCATGTCCGTACCTGAGCGGCCGGGTCGTGGCTGAGCCGAGCGAAACCGGCGAGGTAACCGGCGCCGTCGCCCAGCGCGGTCAGCACCATCTCCAGCCGGCAGCCGGGCGCGCCGGCCACCCGCCGGAATCGCAGGGTGGCCACCGCCACCTGGTTGCCGGCCAGGTCCGGATGCTGG
>DASUAC010000365.1:0-3584 GCA_035763985.1 Jatrophihabitans sp.
GTCAGCTCGAGCTGGCCGCCGGCCGGCAGCACCTTGACCGTCCCGGCCAGCGAGCCGAAGTGGTTGTCGATCTCGGCCATCGCGTTCTGCTCGGCGCCCCGGAAGGCGTAGATGGCCTGGTCCGGGTCACCGATCAGCACCAGCTCGTCGGCGCCGGCGGCGAGCAGCTTGAGCAGCTCCACCTGCGCCGGGTCGGTGTCCTGGTACTCGTCGACGAAGATCCGCCGCCGGGCGGTGCGTTCGGCCAGCAGCAGGTCGGGGCTGTTCACCAGCTCGGTCACCGCGCGCTGGATCAGCTCCGGCGCGTCGAAGGCACCGGGGGCCCGCAGTGCGGTGACATCGAGGTACTCGGCGTACACGTCGGCCGCCACCACCCAGTCCGGCCGGCCGTGCCGCTTGCCCAGCGCGGCCAGGTCCTCCGGCCACAGGTCCCGTTCGATGGCCCGCATCAGCAGCTCGCGCAACTCATCGGCGAACGCCCGGGTGGTGGCCGCGGCGGCCAGCTCGGGTGGCCACTCGTCCACCCCGTCGGCCAGCCGGCCGGCCAGCAACTCGCGCAGCGTGACGTCCTGCTCCGAGCCGGACAGCAGCCGGGGCGGCGGATCGCCGGCCAGCACCGCGGCCCGGCGCACCAGGCCGAAGGCATAGGAGTGGAAGGTACGGGCAACCGGTTCGGCGATGGTGCGCTGCAGCCGCCGGGTCAACCGGTCGCGCAGCTGGCCGGCCGCCCGCCGGGAGAAGGTGAGCAGCAGCAACTGCTCGACCGGCACGCCGCGCTCCACCCGGCGGACCGCCGCCTCCACCAGCGTGGTGGTCTTGCCGGTGCCGGGCCCGGCCAGTACCCGCAGCACCCCGCGATCGTGCTCGACCACCCGCAGCTGGTCGGGGTCCAGCTCCGGCGGCGCCGCGGCCGGCCGCGGGGCTTGGACCAGCCGGAACGGCAGCTGGCCGGATCGGGAGCTTCGCACGAGGTCATCCCACCACAGCTGTCCGACAATTCCGTGCCGGGCGCTCGGGGTGGCTCAGTGACCGTCCCAGCGGGCCGCGGCCATGTCCACCTTGCCGTTCCGGATCGGCACGCCCTCGGCGGCCAGCAGCCGCAACTGGGTGGCCTGCAGGTGCTCGGCACAGGTGCCGTTGGACCGCAGCACCCGGTGCCAGTTCACCGTGCCGCCGTCGTAGGCCAGCACCCGGCCGACGTGCCGGGCGCCGGGCGAGCTGACGAAGACCGCCACGTCCTTGTAGGACATCACCCGGCCCGGCGGGATCAGCTCGACGCAAGCCAGCACCCGTTCGGCCAGCGGCAGCTTCTCGTCCAGCGCCTGCTGTAGCAGACTCGACCGGTCGGTCACGCCGCAATTAGACCAGAGGCCATGCGATCAGTACGACGGCAGCGACGGGTCGACCTGGTTGACCCACGCCGTCACCCCGCCCTGCACGTGCACCGCGTCGGCGAAGCCGGCGTTCTTCACCGCGGCCAGGGTCTCGGCCGAGCGCACGCCGGTCTTGCAGTACATGACGATCTGCCGGTCCTGCGGCAGGCCGGCCAGCGCGTCGCCGCGCAGGATCTGGTCCTTCGGGATCAGGGTGGCCCCGGGAATCCGGACGATCTCCCACTCGGCCGGCTCCCGGACGTCGATCAGCTCGATCGGCTTGTCCGAGTCGATCAGGTCCTTCAGCTCGCTCGCGGTGATGGTGGAGCCGGCCGCGGCGGCCTGCGCCTCCTCGGACAGCACCCCGCAGAACGCCTCGTAGTCGATCAGCTCGGTGATCTTCGCCGCGTTCGGATCCTTGCGGATGCTGACCTCGCGGTAGCTCATCTCCAGGGCGTCGTAGATCATCAGCCGGCCGAGCAGGGTCTCCCCCACGCCGGTGATCAGCTTGATCGCCTCGGTCGCCATGATCGAGCCGATGGCGGCGCACAACACGCCCAGCACGCCGCCCTCGGCGCAGGACGGCACCATGCCCGGCGGCGGCGGGTCCGGGTACAGGTCGCGGTAGTTCGGACCGTGCGAGTCCCAGAACACCGAGGCCTGCCCGTCGAACCGGTAGATCGAACCCCAGACGTAGGGCTTGTCCAGGATCACGCAGGCGTCGTTGACCAGGTACCGGGTGGCGAAGTTGTCGGTGCCGTCGACGATCAGGTCGTACTGGCCGAAGATCTCCAGCACGTTGTCGTTGTCCAGCCGGACGTCGTGCACCACCACGTCCACCAGCGGGTTGATCTCGGCGATGGTGGCGCGGGCGGACTCGGCCTTGGACCGGCCGATGTCGGACTGGCCGTGGATGATCTGGCGCTGCAGGTTGGACTCGTCGACCACGTCGAACTCGACGATGCCGAGCGTGCCGACGCCGGCGGCGGCCAGGTACATCAGCGCGGGCGAGCCCAGCCCACCGGCGCCCACGCAGAGCACCCTGGCGTTCTTCAGCCGCTTCTGACCGGTCATCGCCACGTCCGGGATGATCAGGTGCCGGCTGTACCGGCGTACCTCCTCCACGGTGAGCGACTCGGCGGGTTCAACGAGTGGTGGCAGGGACACGAGCTCTCGCTTCCTTGGCTATCTGGCGTGCTCTCGCAGGTCGAACACCGGATACCCGGTCGCGGATTCCCGGTGCGGCGCCTGGTTTTCTCCGGTACGGCCATTGTGCCTCCTGCCGGAGCTGCCCGTCCGGCCCGAACCCGGCCCCCTCCCGACTGAGCTGGCCTCAGCCCGTCCCAGCCTGCCCGGGCCCGCCTCAAGCTGCCTGGGCCGGCCAACCTGCCTGGGCCGGCCTCGGCCGGCAGAGCGTGGTCAGGTCGCGTTGCGGCGGTAGAAATCCATGTCCGGACCGTCCCCCGGCTGCTCGGCACCCGGCGCGTCGGCCACCCCGGCCGGGTACGGCCACGGGTTGGCCTGGCAGATCTGGCCGCTGGCCGTCCGGGCGCCGATGGTCTGCTGCATCATCACCGGAGCCAGGCCGTTCTTCAGGCAGGCGTGCGCGTGGTTGTGCCCGAGCGCGTGACCGACCTCGTGGTTGACCGCGTAGATCCGGTAGGTGGCCAGGTCGCTGGCGTACACCTGCGCGCCGCGTACCCAGCGGGCCACGTTCAGCACCACCCGGCGGTCGCTGCCGGTGTAGCAGGACGTCTCCACCGGCAGGCTGTAACCGCACAGCGCCCGGACGGTCATCGATGAGACCAGGCTGATGTGGAAGTCCGCGCCGGACGACACCCGCTGCAGCGCCAGCCGGCCGGTGGCCGTCCAGGACTGCCGGTCGGACAGGGCGCTCATCACCACGGTGGCGAACTGCTTGAGGTCGACGCCGCTGATGCCGTTCTCCACCTGCAGGTCGAAGCGGTACAGCGTGCCCTTGCCGATCACCGGTGAACTGCCCTTCAACACGGCGAAGGTGCCGCTGCCGTGGGTGGTGTACTTCGGCCCGGGCGGCAGTTGCAGGGCCGGCAGCGCCGCGTTCACCGCGTTGGCGCCCGGGTCGTCCACCTTGAGCTGGCTGGTGGAGGCGGCGGCCGGCGGCGCGGTGGCGGAGAGCCGGCCGCTGGGGCTCTGCGAGGCGTCGGCCCCCATGACGGCACGCACCCGGGA
>DASUAC010000366.1:0-4632 GCA_035763985.1 Jatrophihabitans sp.
ACAGCCCGGTGTAGCCGGCTCCGACGACGGCCACGTCGACCACCGGCGATGAGGCCAGCGACGGCCGCGGGACGAAGTCCTCGCCGGCGGTGTCGTGCCAGAGGGAGAGCGAACGATAGCTGGTTACTTCAGCACATCGTCCAGGTCAAGGCTGCTGTAGCCGTGCGCTTCGGCGACCGGGCCGTTGGTCAGCTCGCCGTCGTGGGTGTTCAGGCCGAGCGCGAGTGCCGGGTCGCTGCGCAGCGCCTGCCGCCAGCCGCGGTTGGCCAGCTCCACCGCGTACTGCAGGGTGACGTTGGTCAGCGCGTAGGTCGAGGTGTGCGGCACCGCGCCGGGCATGTTGGCCACGCAGTAGAACACCGAGTTGTGCACCTGAAAGGTCGGCTCGGCGTGCGTGGTCGGCCGGGAGTCCTCGAAGCAGCCGCCCTGGTCGATGGAGATGTCGACCAGCACCGAACCGGGCTTCATCCGCGACACCAGTTCGTTGCTGATGATCTTCGGCGCCTTGGCGCCGGCCACCAGCACCGCGCCGATCACCAGGTCGGCGTCCAGCACCGCCCGTTCCACCTCGTAGGCGTTGGAGGCGATGGTCTGGCAGTGGCCCTGGTAGATCGCGTCCATCTGGCGCAGCCGGGCCACGTTGCGGTCCAGCAGCAGTACCTCGGCCTGCATGCCGAGCGCGATCGCCGCCGCGTTCTGGCCGGACACGCCGGCGCCGATCACCACCACCTTGGCCGCGTAGACGCCCGGCACGCCGCCCATCAGCACGCCGCCGCCGCCACCCTGGCGCATCATGTGGTACGAGCCGACCTGCGGCGCCAGCCGGCCGGCCACCTCGGACATCGGCGCGAGCAGCGGCAACGAGCCGTCCGGCAATTGCACGGTCTCATAGGCGATTCCGGTGGTGCCGGCCTTGAGCAGGGCGTCGGTGCAGGCCCGGTCGGCGGCCAGGTGCAGGTAGGTGAACAGGGTCTGGTCGGCCCGCATCCGGCCGTACTCCTCGGCGATCGGCTCCTTGACCTTGAGCAGCAGGTCACCCTCGGCCCACACGTCGTCGGCGTTGTCCAGGATTCGGGCACCGGCCTCGACGTAGTACTCGTTCGGGATGGACGAACCCACGCCTGCGTCGCGCTCGACGAACACCTGGTGACCGTGGCGGACCAGCTCGTTCACGCCGGCCGGGGTGATGGCGACCCGGTATTCGTGGTTCTTGACCTCGCGCGGGATGCCGACCTTCATGGTTGCTGCCTCCAGGGACAGGGGGTATCGGAATCGTTACCCCATAGAATGAAGGATTCTCAGAGATTTGGCTAGCTGGCTGAAGTTAATTCTGCAACCATCGGGCTATGGCGCGTGATCCTTCGAGTAGACGGGGTGAATCGACAGCCGCGTCGAACGGCATGCGAAGCGGTTCGCGCGGCCGGTCGGACGACTTGCGGGACGCCGAGCTGGATACGGTCGACCGGACGATCCTGGCCGAGCTGAGCAGCGACGCCCGGATCCCGAACAACGCGCTGGCCGAGCGGGCCGGCATCGCGGCCTCCACCTGCCTGGGCCGGGTACGCACGCTGCGCGAACGCGGGGTGATCCGGGGATTTCACGCCGACATCGATCCGGCCGCGATCGGCCGGCCGATCCAGGCGATGATCGCGGTGCGGATGCAGTCGCACGCGCGCAGCCACCTGCGCGAGTTCGCCGCCTCGGTCGCCGAACTGCCCGAGGTGCTCAACGTGTTCTTCCTGGCCGGGGCGGACGACTTCCTGGTGCACGTGGCGGCCCGCAGCACCGAGAACCTGCGCAACTTCGTGGTGGTGAACCTGTCCGGCAACCCGGACGTGGCGCTGACCGAGACCAACCTGATCTTCGAACACATCCGCGCCGGGGCCGGCTACTAGCGCCAGACTCTGTGGACCGCTGCGATGACATTCGTGCCGTTCAGATGGTGCGGCGGCCACTATCATCGCGGGGAGAGGACGCGGGAGGCTCCGATGGCTCGCGACGGGCGTAAGCGGACGCGGGTGCCACCGCGGCGCCGGTATCGATTCGGGTATACGGCCGTACCGGTCGAGCGCGAGGATGAGGCAGCGTGGCTGGCCGAGCAGATAGAGATCGAGCGGCGGAATGCCGAGCGGATCCCGCCGCCGGGAGGCGGCGGGGTCGCCAAGGCCAAGTGGTCCTGAGCGTCATGCCATCGCGCCGCAGCAGCAGCGTGACGGCATGACGCCGTAACCGTGCCGGGTTAGATCTGGTTCATGCCCTCGGTCAGGACGGACCGCAGGATCTGCTCCATCTCGTCGAAGTGCTCCTGGCCGCAGATCAGCGGCGGTGACAGCTGGACCACCGGGTCGCCCCGGTCGTCGGCCCGGCAGTACAGGCCGGCGTCGAAGAGTGCCTTGGACAGGAAGCCACGCAGCAGCCGCTCGGACTCCTCGTCGTTGAACGTCTCCTTGGTCTGCTTGTCTTTCACCAGCTCGATGCCGTATAAGTAGCCGTCGCCGCGGACGTCGCCGACGATGGGCAGATCCAGCAGCTTCTCCAGGGTGGACCGGAACGCGTTCTCCTGCTCGCGAACCCGCTCGTTGAGGCCCTCCCGGTCGAAAATGTCCAGGTTGGCCATCGCCACCGCACAGGACACCGGATGCCCCCCGAAGGTGATCCCGTGCGGGAAGTAGTCCGTGCCGTGCAGGAACGGCTCGGCCAGCCGGTCGTCGATGATGCAGGCCCCCAGCGGCGAATAGCCCGAGGTCAGCCCCTTGGCGCAGGCGATCATGTCCGGCTGGAATCCGTACCGGTCGCAGGCGAACGTCTCGCCGAGCCGTCCGAAGGCGCAGATCGTCTCGTCGGAGACCAGCAGCACGTCGTAGGCGTCGCAGATCTCGCGTACCCGCTGGAAGTAACCGGGTGGCGGCGGGAAACAACCGCCGGAGTTCTGCACCGGCTCCAGGAACACGGCGGCCACCGACTCGGGGCCCTCCATGATGATCGCGGCCTCGATCTGGTCGGCCGCCCATTCGCCGAAAGCCTTGATGTCGTCGGCGTAGACCGGCGCCCGGTAGAAGTTCGTGTTCGGCACCTTGATCGCACCCGGCACCAGCGGCTCGAACGGGGTGCGGGCGCCGGGGATGCCGGTGATCGACAGGGCGCCGTGCGGGGTGCCGTGATAGGCCACGTACCGCGAGATCACCTTGTGTTTGGTGGGCTTTCCGGTGAGCTTGAAGTACTGCTTGGCCAGCTTCCAGGCAGCCTCCACCGCCTCCCCGCCGCCGGTGGTGAAAAAGATCTTGTTCAGCGAGCCGGGTGCGAGCCGGGCCAGCCGCCCGGCAAGTTCGATCGCGGTCGGATGTGCGTAGGACCAGATCGGGAAGTAGGCCAGCTCCGAGGCCTGCATCGCGGCGGCGTCGGCGAGTTCGCGCCGGCCATGACCGGCCTGCACGGTGAACAGCCCGGCCAGGCCGTCCAGGTAACGGCGGCCGTGCACGTCGTAGATGTAAGCCCCTTCGCCACGCACGATCACCGGCACGTCCGCGTCCTGGTAGGAGGAGAGCCGGGTGAAGTGCATCCACAGGTGCTCCCGCGCGTTCCGGGACAGGTACTCCGGGTCGTAGCCGCGCGGTTCGGGTACGGAGAAGTCGGTGGTGGTCATGCGATACCCCAGTTGTAGGTCTGTTTGGACAGCTTCAGGTACATGAACGTCTCGGTGCGGCGCACCCCGGTCAGCTTGCGGATCCGGTCGTTGACCAGCTCGAGCAGGTGCTCGTCGTCGACCACCACGGCCTCGGCCAGCAGGTCGAACGAGCCAGCGGTCAGCACCACGTAGACGAGTTCGGGAATGGCGCAGAGCTGATCGGCGACCGCCTCCACGTCACCGTCGCAGTTGATGCCGATCATCAGCTGCCGGGCCAGCCCGATCTGCTGTGGATCGGTCACCGCGACGATCTGCACGACGCCGGACTCGACCAGCTTCTGCACCCGCTGCCGGACGGCAGCCTCGGACAGTCCGACCGCCTTGCCGATGGTCGCGTAGGGGCGGCGGCCGTCCTGCTGCAATTGCTCGATGATCGCCTTGGACGTGTCGTCCAACTGGGGGCGACCAGCTCGGCGTCGAGAGGCAACCATGGCACCGATAATGCCGTGAAAACCCGGAGTCGGCAAGTGAATCCGTAGCTAACACGCTCATCTGCCGCTGAATCAGAAGGATTTTGCCTGTCTGTCGGTTGAGCTGAACGCCGAGCTTGGCTAGGGTGCTGGACGAGCAGGACGATCGGAGGAGCGATGGCGCGCTACGGCGCACAGTTCGGGCCCGACATCACCTTTCTGGGTGTGCCGCCCTGCGACTGGTCGGAGCCGGCCAGCTATCCGGACGCCGACGTGGTGATCCTGGGCGCGCCCTTCGACGGCGGCACGTCGCACCGGGCCGGCACCCGGTTCGGGCCGCAGTACATCCGCAAGACCTGCTACCTGGCGCACGACGGCAGCCGGCCGTCGCTGGCCATGCGGGTGGACGCGCTGCGGGACCTGCGGGTCTACGACGCCGGCGACGTCGAGATGTTCTCCGGCGACGCCGCCCGTTCGGTACGTGACCTGCAGGCCGCGGTGTACGCGGTGACCGCGACCGGGGCCATCCCGCTGATC
>DASUAC010000367.1:0-2367 GCA_035763985.1 Jatrophihabitans sp.
AGCATTCGGCAGCCGAGTGGTCCTAGGACATCGCCTAGTGAACCAGGAAGCTAGGAGTATAGAAAGCGAGTGAGCAAGAGAGCTAGGAATCTAGAAGACTGGTTCACTGGGAGCCTGGTTGACCGTGGCCAAGAAGTCCTACGACGAGTCAGTCACGGCAAAGGCGCAGGTCGTAGCAGCGAACGCTGACGAGCCAGGTGGTTGTAGGGCGGCCGGATGCCGGCCATCCCGGCCACCGCGGTAGCTGGGAGGGGGCGGTCGGTGAAGCACCCGCTCGGCGTCGGCCGACCCAGTGATCCGTCGGGGTGCAAATGCGCGAATTCCCATCGGTTGCCATCCGGTTCGACCCGCACGTCCCAGCGCAGGACGTGTCCCTCACCTTGGGAGCGTTTCTTGCCGATCGCCGGGATCGGTTCGAGTAGCTGGGCCAGTCGTACCGGGTCGCCGACGGCCCGCCAACGTACCGCGGGGCACAGGGTGACGACGACCGGCATCAACCGGTGCCGCCATCGGCCGTGATGCAGCGGGATTAGTCCTTCGGCGCCGGAAATTTGCCGACAGATCCGCTCGTCGATGCGCCCGGTCCAGGTCCGCACATCTCGCGCCGGCTCGCCGGCCCGGAGTGGCACCGGTATCGGCCATGCGCATGTCGCGGCCCAGTGCCAGTCCGGGCCTTGACCGCACCGGGCCAGGGGCAGCGGCAGATCGATCGGCTGGTCCTGCTCGACCAGACGCGGCACCTCGGTGCCGTCGGCTCGCAGCTGGGCCTTGTGCCGGGCCCACACCTGCGCGGCGAGCAGGCCGTCCAGTGCGATCCCCCAGCCGGCGCCGACCGCGAATCCGGCGGACAGGGTCGCGGTGACCACTACCGGCACCATGTCGGTCAGGTCAGCCACGTCAGCGCCTCGAGCGCTTCGGTGTGCCGTTGCGACAGCATGGCCCGCCATTGCACAGGCTGGTCCTGTCCGGCCAGCACCTGCCGGCGAAATGTCACCGCTACCTGGCCGTGGCCGGCGGCGACCCGTCCACCGATCCGGCCTCGGGCGGCGAACGTCTGCAGCACCTCGGAGAAGAACGAGATCTCCATCGGTGTCGCCCACGTCAGCTGCATCCACCCGGCCAGCCGGGTTCCTGCGGCCAACGTCTCGACCCCGAACTGCATCTGCCGCGACTCCGCAGAGGCATACTCCCCGGGCGCGACGCACCGGTCCAGAAAACCGTGCCGATCCAGATCGTCCTGTCGGGCGTAGTTCTCCACCTGCACCAGGTCATACAGCGAATGCCGCGGAGGCTCCCCCCGCTGCTGCGGAATCTGCGCGACCAGCTCGCTGACCACCGGCAAGACCTTGCCCACCTGCAGGCATCCGTCGACGATGGTTCCCCCGGCCGAGGTTCCGAAGACTCCGACCAGCGGGATCAGTTCCCGCACCGTGGCCAGCCGGGCGCCTGTCAAAGCCGGCCCCTGGCACTTGGCCAGCGCACCACCTCCACGTAGTGCGTGCGCGGCCGACAACGACAGCCGCCGGTCGTAGGCCAGTTCGGCGCGCATCAGATCCTCGCCGATCCGCCGCAGTACTCCGCGCAGCGAGTTGCCGGCGATGATCGGGACGAGCAGGAGCTGACCGTCGGGCAGCAAGACCTTCTCCCGACGCAACAGCGTGATGGTGCCCAGCTGTTCACCGCCGTGGGCGATCGAGGACAGCGCCGTCAGCTCGGCGTCCCACCGGATGATCGCGGTCATCGCCCCGAACCGAGGTTCCGAGCCCCGCGGACCGCGTCGGCGACGATCCGGACGCGCAGCACCAGCGGCTGCACCTCCCAGCGGAATGCCTCCAGCACCGGACGGGACTCGGCCTGCAACAGGTCTGCAACCTCGCGTCGTTCGGCGGCATTACGGGGCCGTGACATCAGCTGAGTTCCGATCTCTTGCCACCACCGCCGCAGGTTCGCTGCGCGGATCGCCGACTGGAGCACCCGTTCCGGGAAGATCACGTCCCAGTAGTCGATCCGTCGCGCCCCGAGCCAGGAATCCCAGTTGATTCCGTAGTGGGTCAGTAGCAGCAGTCGCTCGGCCGTGCCCGCTGGCCCGGTCAGCGCCGGCAGCCCGTCGGCAGCCGCCAACCAACGGTCGGTCGGCCGTTCCGGATCGCCTTCGACTGCGACCTCAGGTTGGTCAACGCCGCCGAGTTCGGGCACGGGCTGCAAAGGTCGGCTCATGCCGCGACCGCGCAGTACATACCGCCGACCAGGGTGGCCGCGGCCAGCCACGGCGTCGCCGGCCGCCAAGGGTCCAGCTCCGGCCAGAGCTGCAGCATCTCCAATCGCTGCTCCGGGCACAGTCTGCTCAACACCGGGAACGGGGCGGCC
>DASUAC010000368.1:0-2003 GCA_035763985.1 Jatrophihabitans sp.
ATGTGGGTCTGGGGCAACCGGGCCGACTACGACCAGTGGGCCGCGATGGGCAACCCGGGCTGGTCGGCCGACGAGGTGTTCGGGTTGCTGGCACGGGCCGAGCGGTTCGACGACCACTCATCGAGCATCCGGGGTCACCACGGCCCGATCGAGGTCCGGTCCCTGGACACCCCGACCCCGGCCGCCCGAGCCTTCGTCCGCGCCGCGGCCGAAATCGGCTTCGACGCTCCGCTGCACGACTACAACGGCGGCCGGCAGGACGGTTTCGGCTTCTTCTACCAGACCACTCGCAGCGCGTACAACCTGCGCAGCAGTAGCGCCGACGGCTACCTCCGGCCGGCGCTGAAGCGACGCAACGTCGAGCTCGAGGTCGAGGCCCACGTCACCCGGATCGTGATCGAACACGGCCGCGCCGTTGCGGTGGAGTGGACCCAGCACGGTTATTCCTATCGCACCGAGGTGGGCTGCGAGGTCATCCTGTCGGCGGGTGCCTTCGAGAGCCCGAAGCTGCTGATGCTGTCCGGCATCGGGCCGGCCGCCCAGCTGCGCTCGCACGGCATCGACGTGCTGGCCGATCTCCCCGGTGTCGGAGCCAACCTGCAGGACCACCTGTTCGCCCCGGTGTGCTTCCAGTCCAACGTGGAACCGCCGGCCGGCGCGCTGCTGTCGGAGGCCGGCCTGTTCACCTCCACGGACGCCGACCCGTACAGCAGGACCCCCACCCTGCAATTCACCTTCGGTGGCGTGAAGTTCGCGCCGCAGGGAACGCCGGACAGCGACCTGGCGGGGCCGGGCATCACCTTCGCGCCGATCGGCCTCAAGCCGGAGAGCCGCGGCCGGGTCCAGTTGCGTGGCAATGACCCACGGGTGCCGGCCATCGTCCGGGGCAACTACCTCAGCACCGACCGCGACATCAACGTGCTCGTCGAGGGCGTCCGGCTCGCTCAGGAACTCGCCCACACCAGCGCGATGCGCGGCATCGTGGGCAAGGCCCTCACCGCCGGCCCGATGGACAACCCGAACGACCTCAAGCAGTACGTCCGGGTCAACGCCACCACCCTGTGGCACCCGGTGGGCACCTGCCGGATGGGCCCGGACCGGCAGGCCGTGGTCGATGCCGCGCTGTGCGTGCACGGCGTGACCGGGCTGCGAGTCGCCGATGCGTCGGTGATGCCCGACATCGTCGCCGCGAACACCAACGCCGCCTCGATCATGATCGGCGAGAAATGCGCCGCGCTCGTCCTGGAATCAACCGCACTCACATCAGCACAGGAGGTAATGACATCATGACCCAAACTCGAACCCAGGCTCCCCTGGCGCTCTACCAGCGCTTCCTGAACGCCCTCAACACCGGAGACGAGGCCGAACTCGCGGCGGTCATCGCACCGGACTTCACCGATCACCACCCCGAGTTCAACATCACCGATCTGGAGTCCTACCTCCAAGCCGTCCGAGCCGCTCGCGGCGCTCTGCAGCTGTCCTGCGAGCTGCTGGACTTCATCGAGTCCGGCGACAAGTTCGTCACCCGGGTGCGCATCACCGGTCACCATGTCGGCGAGGCCTTCGGGTTCGCGCCGACCGGACGCCGGGTGGAGTGGGAGACCAACGAGATCTGGCGGCACTCGGACGGCATGCTGGTCGAGCGGTGGGCTCAGGAGGACCTGACCGGGTTACGGCAGCAGTTGTCGCCGGCCGAGGCGAACCTGGCGGTGGTGCGCAAGGTGAGCGCCGCGGTGAACGGCCACCGGTACGACGATTTGGACGCGCTGTTCGCCGACAACTTCGTCGACCACAATGCCGCCTGGCTGGTCGAGAGCCTGGACGCGCTCAAGGGCATCATCATCGACGCGCACCGGGGCCTCGACTTCGTCGCCCACACCGACGCGCTGTACCCGGCCGGCGAGGACAAGGTGGTCATGCACATCACCTTCACCGGCAAGCACATCGCGGAGTTCTGCGGTCAGCCGCCGACCGGCAAGGACGTGACCTGGACCAGCATCGAG
>DASUAC010000369.1:0-7630 GCA_035763985.1 Jatrophihabitans sp.
GGGCGCTGGTCGGCCTGGAGCCGGCCGCCACCGGCCGGGTGACCTTCGCCGGCGAGCCGGTGGTGCCGCTCGGCCAGGCCCGGCGGCCGGAGCGGTTACGCCCGCTGCAGATGGTCTTTCAGGATCCGTACGCCTCGCTCAACCCGCGCCGCAAGGTGGGCGAGCTGATCGCCGACGGCGTGACGCTGGGCCGTCGCAGAAGGGCCGCGAGCGCCGGGCTGGGTCGAAGCGGCCGGGCCGACGGCGGTGGCCGGGCGGAATACGGCCGGGCGGAAGGCCTTCGGCTGGCCGGCGAACTGCTCGACCGGGTCGGGTTGTCCGCCGACGCCGCGGCCAAGTACCCGCACGAGTTCAGCGGCGGCCAGCGCCAGCGCATCGCGATCGCCCGCACCCTCGCCGCCCGGCCGAGGTGCATCGTCGCCGACGAGCCGATCAGCGCGCTCGACGCCTCGGCGCAGGCGCAGGTGGCGAACCTGCTGCTCTCGCTCGCCCGCGAGGACGGCCTGGGCATCGTCTTCATCTCACACGACCTGTCGATCGTGCGGCAGATCGCCGACCGGGTCGCGGTGATGTACCTGGGCCGGATCGTCGAGACCGGCGCGACCGAACCGGTGTGGTCGCAGACGGTGCACCCGTACACCGAGGCGCTGGTCTCGGCCATCCCGCGGGCCGACGGCGCGGGCCGGCTGCCGGTCGACCTGCCCGGCGACGTGCCCAACCCGGCCCGGCCGCCGACCGGCTGCCGGTTCCATCCGCGGTGCCCGCTGGCCGAGCCGCGCTGCGCCACGATCGACCCGGCGCTGCGACCGGTGCCCGGCCAGGCCGACGGGCCGGTGCCCGGCCAGGCCGACGGGCCGGTGCCGGTCGGTCACGCGGCGGCCTGCCTGGTCCGCGTCCCGTCCTGACCGAACGATCCGTGCTGACCCCGGCGCCGGGGTCCTGACCGAAAGTAGCTCGCGTGTGGTTGCGTAACGTCCGCGTCGTCGCGCCGGCTGCCGAGCCGGCCGGGCCGTGCTGGGTCGAGGTGGTGCCGACCGGCGCCGTGCGCACGGATCCGCCGCCGGCGGCCGAACCGGTGCTCGACGGCGCCGGCCTGACGGTGGAGCTCGCCCCGTACGCGGCCATCGCCGAGGCGCTGATCGACGCGATCGTCTCCGGCGACCGGGCGGCGGCCGGCCGGCTCTATGCCGAGGACCTGGTGGTGTGGCACAACCATGACGGCATCGACCGGGACAAGCGGGAAAGCCTCGAGTTGCTCGACGCACTGGCCCATGACTACGCGCAGGTGCAGGCGACCGACATCCGGATCGACCACCTCGGCGACGGCTACGTGCAGCGCACCGTCTTCCGGACCGTCGACCACGCCGGCAACCGTGAGCAGCTCGAGGCCATGATGCGGGTCTGGGTCCGGGACGGCCGGATCAGCCGTATCGAGGAGTACACGGCCGGCAACCCGCAGCCTCGGTGACCAACTGACGATCGGCTAAAGATACTTACCGCATTCATTTCCGCTGCCCGACCCTGCAATTCATGAATGAATTGAACCGGCTGGCCGCGCCATTCATCGGGACAATTTCCAGCCGCACGAATTCGTCCGGGAGAGGCAATCGTCCACCGGTGAACTGATTTCGGCCGACCACCCTGGCCCGTCGAATTCGATTCGGCGACCGCGGCGCTGAGCGGCCTGGAACGATGCGGCCGCCCAGACCCTCATCACGGCAATCGATTCAGCGGAATGACCGTCGTACCCCCGCTGAACCGGGCCGGGCAACTGCCCGTATCCTCAATCGTGCCAACCGAATCTCGTGTACGGCCGGCCGGACCGATTCGGTCGGCGGCGTATCGATGCGACCCGGCAACCCTGGTCCGTCCTGAATGAATCCGACCGCGACCCTTTCCGAATGCGAGCCGCTTTCGAAGCTGTCGCATTTACCACAGTGACTCGAAAAACACTATCTTCCGAAGCAGGCCCCGATAACTCATAATTTCGTAGGCAACTACCGCACCCACCTTCCCCTGAAAATTCCTCCGACGCATCGTCGGGGGTTCACGGCAGCGAATAGGGGCTTCCCGATATGACGGCGACATCGGATCGCACCGCGCAACAAGCGTGGTGGAATCGCCAGCAACCATCCCGCATGCCCGTCCACCGATACCACCGCCGGACCCCGCCGGACCTGATCACCGCCGCGGAGCGACGCTGGATAGACCAGCCGCTCGCGCACGCGCCGCTGTGGAGTTCGGTCGACCTGCGGGACGGCAACCAGTCGCTGGCCAACCCGATGGACCTTCGCCGCAAGCGGGCGATGTTCGAACTGCTGGTGGGCATGGGATTCAAGGACATCGAGATCGGCTATCCCTCGGCCAGCGAGGCCGAGTTCGCGTTCGTCCGGGATCTGATCGGCAACGGCCGGATCCCCGACGACGTCACGATCACCGTCTTCACGCCGGCCCGTCCGGAACTCATCGAGCGCACCTTCGAGGCGGTCCGCGGCGCCGACCGCGCGGTCGTCCACCTGTGCCACGCCACCGCGTGCCTGTGGCGTGAGGTGGTGTTCAAGATGACGCCGGGCGAGGTGCTGGCGCTGGCCCGGCACAGCGCGCAGCAGCTGGTCCGGCTGGCCGATCGGGCGGCAAGGTCCGACGGCGCCGAACTGCGGTTCGAGTACTCGCCGGAGACGTTCAACGTCACCGAGCCGGACTTCGCGCTGACCATCGCCAACACGGTGGCCGAGACCGTCGACGCCACCCCGGACCGGCCGCTGACGCTGAACCTGCCGAGCACGGTGGAGACGGACACGCCCGATGTCTTCGCCGACCAGATCGAATGGATGCACCGCAACCTGGACCGGCGGGACTCGATCATCCTGTCCGTGCATCCGCACAACGACCGGGGCACCGCGGTGGCCGCCGCCGAGTTCGCGCTCGCGGCCGGCGCCGACCGGGTGGAGGGCACCCTGTTCGGCAACGGCGAACGTACCGGCAACGTCTGCCTGATCACCCTCGCGTTGAACCTGTTCAGCCGCGGCATCGACCCGCAGCTCGACATCTCCGACATCGGCGCGATCCGCCGCGTCGTCGAGGACTGCAACGAGATGCCGGTGCACGCCCGGCACCCGTACGCGGGCGACCTGGTGTTCACCGCGTTCTCCGGAACGCACCAGGATGCGGTGTCCAAGGGCCTGGCCGCCCTGACCGCGCAGGCCGCGGCGGCTGGCCGGCCGGCCGGCGAACTGCCCTGGGACGTCCCGTACCTGCCGATCGACCCGGCCGATGTCGGGCGCAGCTACCAGGCGATCATCCGGGTGAACAGCCAGTCCGGCAAGGGCGGCATCGCGCACGTGCTGCACGCCGGCTGGGGTCTCGACCTGCCCACCGAACTGCGGGTGGAGTTCGCCAAGGTGGTGCAGCGGGTCAGCGACGTCACCGGTTCGGAGGTGGAACCGGACCGGATCTGGGAGCTGTTCCGCTCCGAGTACTGCGAGACGAACGCGACGGTCCGCACCCGCTGCGGCACCGCCCGGGCCGACGACCCGATCTCGGTCGGGGTGCCCGGCCTGGAGCCGATCGAACCGGAGACCGGCGATCCGGTCGGCACCCTGTTGACCGGCCTGGCCGGCCGGGGCGTGCGGGCCGAGCTGGACCGGCTGATCGAGGACGACACCGGCATCCCGTCCGGCACCCCGAAGGTCTGCTACGCCCGGTTGCTGGTCGACGGACGGCCGGTGTGGGGCGTCGGGCTGGCCCCGACCGCGCCGCTGGCGAGCATCAAGTCGGTGCTCGCGGCGCTGTACCGAGCCGGCGCGCTGACCGGCCTCGGCGCCGCGGTGGCCCAGGCCGGCTCCCCGGAGGTGTCGCGGTGACGGCCTACCTGGAACTCGCGCCCGGCCGGTTCCGCGAGGACGACGGCCTGCGCTACGAGGACTACGTCATCGGGCACGTGTTCGAGCACCGGCCCGGCCGCACGATCACCACGACGGACAACATCTGGAGTTCGCTGCTGTGCCTCAACCAGCACCCGCTGCACATCGATGAGGTCTACGCGTCGCAGACCCAGTTCGGCCGGTTGCTGGTGTCGAGCCTGGTGACGTTCGGCATCGTCAACGGCATGACGGTCAAGACCGTCAGCCAGCAGGCCGTCGCCAACCTGGGCTGGGACAAGGTCCGGCTCAGCGCGCCGGTGTTCGTCGGGGACACGCTCTACGCGGAGACCACGATCACCGGCAAACGACCGTCGGCGTCCCGGCCGGGCCAAGGCATCGTCAGCGTGCACACGGTGGGGCGCAACCAGGACGGCGTACCGGTCATCGAGTTCGACCGGACCGTCCTGGCAGCCACGCGGGAGCAGTGCGGGTCGGGTCCCGATCACGAAACGTCGAAGCAGGAGGCATAGATGAGTGCACTACCGGTGATCAGCCTGGACCGGGCGCGACCCGGGGAGGAACGGGAGGTGGCCGAGGAGATCTCGCGCGCCTGCACCGAGGTCGGCTTCTTCGTGGTACGCGGCCACGGGATCGACCGGGCGATCTTCGACGAGGCCTACCGGCTCTCGCTGGAGTTCTTCCGGCGGCCGATCGAGGTCAAGCGCGAATTCCCGATGCAGACCAGCACCGCCCGCGGCGACAACGACTACAGCCCGTACGGCTACAGCGCGTTGCTGACCGAGAATGCCTATGCGTACACGGGTAAACAGGGCATGCCGGCGGACTACGTGGAGAAGTTCAGCGTGGGCCGGCTGGTGCTCGACGACAGCGAGGACCTGCCCTTCCCGGCCGATGCGCAGGGTGCCGCGTTGCGCCGGGCGCTGAAGCGGTACTTCGCGGCCTGTGAGACGGTCTCGGCCCGGATCGCCGAACTGCTGACCATCGCCCTGGAACTGCCGCGGGACTTCTTCGCGATCCGTACCGATCGCTCCAACGACTCGTTGCGGTCGCAGTTCTACCCCGGTGTGCAAACGGAATTCCTCAACGACCAGGGCATGGGCGAGCACACCGACGGCACCCTGATCACGCTGCTCACCGAGGACGGCCCCGGCCTGCAGTTGCGTGAGCTGTCCGGTGACTGGGTCGACGTCGACGTCGAGCAGCGCGACTGGTTCATCGTCAACATCGGCGACCTGATGGCGCGCTGGTCGAACGACGAGTACCTGTCCACCCCGCACCGGGTGAAGCTGGCCGACCGGCCCCGGCAGTCGATCGTCTTCTTCAAGCTCGCCAACGACGACGCGCTGATCGAGGCGTTCCCCAAGTTCACCCGGGACCGGCCGGCCAAGTACGAACCGATCCGGTACGAGACGTTCTCGCTGCAGAAGATGAACGCGCTGTTCGGCCGGGAGGAGCTGAAGTCATGAGGGTGGACCCCTGCCTGTTCTACACCCCGGCGCTGCGGGTGGACGCGGTGCTGCGGTCGCTGCCGCTGCGGCCGGGTGCCGGCGCGCTGGTGCTGGATCTGGAGGACTCCATTCCGAAGCCGGCCAAGTCCGAGGCCCGCGCCCGGTTGTCCGAGGTGGACCTGACCGGCACCGGACTGCCGGGCGTGTCGTTGCGGATCAACAGCATCGCCACTCCGGACGGCCTGAGCGACATCCAGACGATCCTGGCCCTGGCCGGGCGGATCGGTGGCCTGCCGATCGAGACGGTGCTGGTGCCCAAGGTCAACACCGGCAGCGACGTCGGGATCTACCGCTCGCTGCTGTCCGGGCTGGCCGAGCCGCCGCAGCTCTGCAGCTTCATCGAGACGGTGGACGCGGTCGAGAACGCCTTCGAGATCGCGGCGGCCAGTGACGGGTTGTGCTTCGGCCAGGCCGATCTGGTGGCCGAGCTGTACTCACCGGACGAGTCCTACCTGGCGCATGCCCGGGCTCGGCTGTGCGTGGCGGCGGCGAAGTACAACCTGCCGGCCATCGACACCAACTCCTTCGAGTTGTGGGACATGGCGGTGGTACGGGCGCAGAGCGAGGCGTCCCGGGCCTGCGGGTTCACCGGCAAGGCCGCCATCCACCCCAGGCAGGTGGACGTCATCACCGACACGTTCGAGGTCAGCGCCGAGGAACTGGACGGCTACCGGCGCACCATCGCCGACTACGAGGGCGACGCCCGCGGTTTCAACGTCACCAAGGACCGGGTGCTGGCGCCGCCGTTCGTGCTCAAGGCCCGCCGCATGCTGCGGCTGTACGCAACCGCGGCGACCCCGGCCGGTGATCCGGCAGCAACCGCGGCGACCCCGGCCGGTGATCCCGCAGCAACCGCGACGGCCTCGGCCGGTGATCCGGCCGACGCGGTGGCCGTCCCGGTCGGCTGACCCGAAGCCCACACCCCTTACCCAGAACGCGCTAGAGCAATGGAGGAAATCGTGCAGACCCCGATGAAGGAGATCGCGAAGAACGCAATGGTCGACGTGTCCGGCTACCCGGTCGAACTGGTCGACGGAAGGTTCCGGAGCCGTGGCGACCAGCTCACCGCCCGGCTGGTGGAACTGGTCGCCGACGGGCCCGGGCTTGCCGTGTGCCACGGCGCCGGTGCGTTGCTGGCCGCGCACGGCATGGACATCCACGACGAGCGGCACGCCGCGCTGGCACGTGACTACCTGGAGACCGTCTTTCGCGAGTTCGCCGCGGTGGTGGACGTGTCCCGGCACAGCCCGGTCGAGATCGGTTACGACCGGGTCGCGGCTATGGACGTCGACGGCTACAACAAGAACACCAGCTTCACCCCGAACAGCGACCACACCGAGTCGCGGGAGTTCCTGACCACCAAGTGCGTCCACTTCGACTCGGCGACGCCGTTCATCGGCAACGTGTACGGGCCCAACACCAACATCGACGGCGGCAAGCCGATCATCTGCAACACCCGGGACTTCTGCGCCACCGCCGGCGTCGACCCGGCCGACCTGGTCGAGCTGATGCCGCACAGCTACAACGTGGCGGTGAAGGAGCAGTACGCCGGCGCGATCCTGGCCGACTACGCGGTGGCCCTGGACGTCGACCTGACCGACGACATGGCCATGGTCGTGCTGAACAACGAGGTGGCCGGTGGGCTGGCCCACGCCGGTTCGACGCCCCGGCTCGCCGACGAGTCCCGGCCGGGCAAGCGGCCGCTGCGGCACATCGAGTTCCAGTTCGCCGACGGCGAGGACCTCAACAAGTGGTACCGGCACTACCGGCTGGGCATCCCGGAGATCACCATGACCGTGCCGGAGGCAGGTGCCAAGGAGTTCGCCCGCTACCACCGCGGGGTGGACTCCACGCTGCCCGCCGAGAGCCCGGTCTCGGCCTGCCACTGAGGATTCGCCTTATGTCATCGCCACTTGGCAGCCCGCACGTACCGGGCATGTCCGCCGCCGACCACACCGAACTCGACCAGCTGCTGGAGCTGCTCGAGGCCGACACCTGGCCGGAGGACATCGACGAGGCCCGGCGCTTCTACGACGCGTGGGGCACCCCGGTGGCGCCGGACGTCACGGTGGGCGAGCGCGAGACCGGCGGCGTGCCGGCCTTCCTGCTCACCCCGCCGGCGGCCGACACCAGCCGGATCGGGATCTGGCTGCACGGC
Source organism: Jatrophihabitans sp. (assembly GCA_035763985.1). Taxonomy (GTDB): domain Bacteria; phylum Actinomycetota; class Actinomycetes; order Mycobacteriales; family Jatrophihabitantaceae; genus Jatrophihabitans_A. The sequence goes on from DASUAC010000369.1 coordinate 7,551, forward strand.
GGTGGCTACACGTTCGGCTCCCAGCAGAGCCACGGCAGCATGGTGGCCGAAGCCGCCCGGGTGGCCGGCATCCCGTTCCT
>DASUAC010000370.1:0-2270 GCA_035763985.1 Jatrophihabitans sp.
CCGGCGGCGGCGGCCCGGCAGGCCCCGGCCGGGTGCTGTTCGGCGGCCGGGGAGCCCTCGGCATACCACCGATGCCGGCCTGGGCGATGATCTCGGTCATCGTCGGCTGGATCGTCGGCTGGTCCGTCATCGGCGCGTGGCGGATGATCACCCGCGACGCATGAAAGCCCTTCAGCGCCCGGCTATTCGGCAGCGATCGCTGTGAGCATGTTGAGCTTGGCGGCGCGCCGGGCAGGGCCGATGCTGGCAAGCACGCCGGCCGCTCCGGTGGCCAGGATGTAGATCAGGAGCTGGCCGGCCGGGATCGCCACGGTGGCGTGCTGGGATCTGGTGAGGGCTTCCGCGAGTGCCACGCCGAGGCCGACCCCGAGCACGGTGCCGAGCAGCGCGCCGATCACCGAGATGATCATTGATTCCGCCGCCACCATCTGCCGCAGCTGCCCGCGCCGCATGCCGATCGCCCGCAGCAGCCCGATCTCCCTGGTGCGCTCTACGATCGACAGCGCCAGGGTGTTGACGACGCCGAGCAGCGCGATCACGATCGCCAGCACCAGCATGGCGGTGACCAGGGTGAGCAGGGAGTTCAGCACCGCGGTCTGGCTCGCGATGTAGCCGGTCTGGTCGAGCAGCTGCGCGCCGGGGTATCCGGTCAGCGCCGCCTGGATCGCGCCGCGGGCCGAGGCCGACGCCTGCACCAGGTCCACACTGTCGGTGCGGACGCCGCTGTCCGCGGCGAGGGTCGCGTTGCTGACCAGGTAATCGCTGAGCGGCCCGACGTTGGCGAAGATCGCCGCGATGCGCAGCCGGTAGACACCGTAGGAGCCGAACTGGACCTGGACCGTGTCGCCCACCTTCCAGCCACCCCCGGCCGCCGCGGCCGACGAGACCATGATGGTGCCAGGATTACCCAGCGTGGAAACCTGCCCGGCGGTGGCGCCGAGGTTGGTGAACTGCCCGATCGCGGCCTGGTCGACGCCTTCCACGTTGCGGTTGGCGGCACCGGCGACGGTTGCGTTGGTCTCGCGCACCTCGGTCACCCCGCGGACGCCGGGCTGCCGGGCGATGATCCCGGCCAGCGCCGGGCTGATCCCGCTGGCGCTGTTCGTCGTCTGCACATAGAAGTCGGTGCGGCTGGCGGCGCTGACCTGCTGGCCGATTTCGGCCCGTGCCGAGCTGACCAGGACCGACGTGCCGGCGATGACGGCCAGCCCGATCATCAGCGCCGCGGCCGTCGCGCTGGTGCGCTTCGGGTTGCGCATCGTGTTGCCGCGGGCGAGCAGGCCGACCCGGCCCGGGAGCCGGACGAGCGGGGCGCCGGCCAGGTAAGCCAGCGGCCTGACGACGAGCGGGGCGAGCACGGTGACGCCGATAAAGCAGCCCGCTGCGCCGGCTCCGGTGAGCACGATCCCGCCGCCGCCGAGAATCCCGCCGAGCAGGGCGGCCAGGCCGGCTGTGGTGAGCCCGAGCCCGCTGATCAGCCGGCTGGCCGGGAAGCGGGTCGGCTCGGGTGCGGGGTCCCGCAGCGCCTGGACCGGGGCCACCCGGGTCGCCCGGTAGGCGGGCGCGAGCGAGGCGATCACGGTAATCGCGATGCCGGTCCCGATGGCCACCGCGAGCTCGGCGGCCGGCACTACCAGCCCGCTGATCGGCAGCGAGAAGCCGAACGCCGACAGCAGCGCGGCCAGTCCCCTCGCCAGCCCCAGGCCGAGTCCGGCACCGGCGGCGCTGGCCACCGCGGCGATGATCGCGGCCTCGGCGAGCACCGACCGGAACACCTGGCCCGCGCTCGCGCCGAGCGCGCGGGTCAGCGCCAGTTCCCTGGTCCGCTGGCCGACCATGATGGAGAACGTGTTCCAGATCACGAACGCGCCGACGAACAGCGCGATGCCGGCGAAGCCGAGGAAGAAGCCGGTGAGGATGCCCAGCTGGCTGTTGATCTGCGGGGCCGCGCTGGCCGAGGCGGACACCGCGGTGACCGCCTCGTCGCCGGCCGGCAGGACCGGCGCGATGCGGTCACGCAGCTGCGCGGCGGACACGCCCGGCGCCGCCTTGACGACGATCTGGTCGAACTCGCCCGCCTTGCCGAACAGCCGCTGGGCGGTGCCGAGGCTGAAGATCGCCATCGACCCACCGCCGATGCTGTCCGCGGGCCCGTAGCCGGTGATGCCGGTGACCGTGAACGGGACGGCGTGCCCGGCGATGGCGATGTCGATCGTCTTGCCCACCGTGAAATGACCATGCCGGGCCGATGCCTGGTCGATCATGACCTG
>DASUAC010000371.1:0-10699 GCA_035763985.1 Jatrophihabitans sp.
CGCCAGTTGCTCCGGTCGCCGCCGTGGGTGGGCCGGTACTGCGCCGCTCGGCCGGCTCGGTCGGCCGGTTCCGCTCGCGCGTCGGCCGGCTGACGTCTGACCAGTCGCGGGCCGGCCGCCGATCAGTGCTGCCCTCGTGCCGCCTCGACCAGCGCCTGGAACGGCCCGCTGTCCGGGTCCTGCTCGGCATGCCACTGAACGCCCACTCCGAACGGGTAATCGGCCAGCTCGACGGCCTCGATGATGCCGTCGTCCTCGGACCAGGCAGTGGCGATCAGGCCCTCGCCGAGTTCGTCGGCCGCCTGATGGTGGTGGCAGGAGACCAGCGCGGTCTCCCCCATCGCCTCGGCCAGTTGGCTGCCGGCCGCCAACCGCACCTTCTGCGGCCCGTAGATGCCGTCGCCGGGCGAGTGCCGCTCGTGACCGATCAGGTCGGGCAGATGCTGGTGCAGGGTGCCGCCGCGCAGCGTGTTCAGCAGCTGCATGCCCCGGCAGATGCCGAGGAACGGCAGCCGCAGCCGCACCGCCGCGCCGAGCAGCGCCAGTTCGGCCGTGTCCCGCGCGGCGTCCGATCGGGTCATCGGATGGCGCGGCTGGCCGTACAACACCGGGTCGACGTCCGGACCGGCCAGCATCAGCAGCCCGTCCAGCCGCTCGGTGACCGTCGCGGCGTCCGGGGCCGGCGGCAGCAGCACCGGCAGCCCACCGGCCGCGACGATCCGGTCCAGGAAAGTCTGCGCGACGAAGGTGGCCCGCATGTCGAAGATCGCCACCCGTACCGGCCCGGTGTGCGCGCTGACCCCGATGACCGGCCGCCAGCCGATCGCGTTCTTGCCTGTAGTCATTGGTCAAACCTCAGATCAGGGACGGTAGTTCGGCACGCGCCGAACCGAACCAGCGCTGCAGTGCCTCGGCCGGGCCGGCACCGCCGGGCGCCACCCAGGCCAGGTAGCCGTCCGGTCGCACCAACGCCGCGTGCACCGACGCCTGCTTGTCATCGGTCGGGTCGCCGCTCGGCAGCCAGCGGCCGTGCACCAGGTCTATCCGGTCGGACCAGTCCGCGGCCAGCCGGCTGGCGTCCTCGACCCGGGAATCCGCCGATGCCGTATGGGTGGTGATGAACAGGCCGCGCGCCGGGCGCAGCAGCTCGGCGACCCGCACCCGTCCGCCGCCGGCCAGTTCCAGCTGCCAGTCGGTGGGCAGCCGGACCCCCAGCATCGGGTTCGTACTGTCGCAGTGCATGTCGTACCGGGTGCTGACCGCGCTGACCATGCCGGCCAGGTGCCGGGCCGGCTCCGGATAGCGCACCAGCTCGCCGAGCACGCTGCGCAGCGGATCCATCTCGGGGCCGGCCAGGTAGATGGCGGCCTGCGCCAGGGTGTTGCGCAGCAGCCGGGCGCCGGCCGGATGCCGTTCGGCGTGGTAGCTGTCCAGCAGATCCTCCCGTGCCAAGCCGCGTACCGTGGCCGCCAGCTTCCAGCCCAGGTTCACCGCGTCCTGCACACCGGTGCTCAGCCCCTGCGCGCCGGCCGGGATGTGGATGTGGGTGGCATCGCCGGCCAGCAACACCCGGCCGCGCCGGTATTCGGCCGCCTGCCGGGTCGCGTTGGTGAACGCCGAGATCCAGGTCGGCTCGCCGTGGTGGATGGATTCGCCGGTCAACTCCTGCCAGGAGTCGGCGATCTCGGCGAAGGAGACGGCGCCGGCATCGCGCGGCTCCAGGGTGTCCGGATGGATGATGATCCGGTCGATGCCGTCCTGCAGCTTGATCGCCATCACCATGCCGCCGGGCACCCGCTCGCCGATCACCCGGGGCCGGATGTTGCAGCCGCGTACGTCGGCGACGTACATGCCGCGGGTGGCCGGCACGCCGGGGAAGTCGATGCCGGCCGCCTGCCGTACCGCGCTGCGGCCGCCGTCGCAGCCGACCAGGTACGCGCAGCGGCGCTCGGTACGTCCGGCCGGCCCCTCGATGTCGACCAGTACCCCGTCGGCGACCTCCCGGTAACCGCGGAAGGCATGTTCACGCAGCACCGGCACGCCCAACTCGGCCACCCAGGCGCCCAGCATCTCCTCGATCCGGGACTGCGGCACGCCGCGTACGCCGGCATGGTTGTCGTCCAGGATCGCGGAGTCGATCCGGACGCCGCCGAAATGCACCTGGTCACCGATCTCGTAATCGCCCAGCCGCTCGAGCAGTCCGCGCTGGTCGAACACCTCGGCCGCCCGCCGGGTGAAGCCGATCCCGCGCGACTCCCCGGTCGGTTCGCTGCGCTGCTCGTAGAGCACCACGTCCGCCCCGCCGAGTTTGAGTTCGCCCGCCAGCATCAGGCCGACCGGGCCGGCTCCGATCACGATTACTTCGCTGTCCATCTGACTCCTTAGCGCAAGGTTTGCCGCCTCAGCGTCGGATCACCGCCCCGGCCGCCACAACGGGTGGCCGGGCTACGAGTCGATGAACGCCGGATCCCGCTGTTTCCTATGGCCATTCGCCGATGCTGATCGTATGATGACCGGTCCGCCGGCCGGTGCTGCGATGCTGTTCGACTGCGGACCTTCCGCGGTTGAACGCGGGAGGATCTGAACGTCCGCTCACCGATTCGAAGGTGACCGCCGGCCGGCCTTGACCGTGGAAATTCCGGTCGCAACACTCGGCTCGCCAGACATTCACCGGACGGATCTTCCGCCGGATCCCACAGCGCAGCGCGCGGCCGCACCGGCATGCCGTGCGCTGCCGCACCCTGCCCTCTTCGCAAGCGACAAGGAGCCACCCGATGCCCACCCCGCATACCCAGAAGTTGACCCTCTTCCTGGTGTTCAAGGAGAACGGCGAGGAGGCGATGGACCTCTACACCTCGATCTTCAAGGACGCCGAGGTGCGCCACGTGGTCCGGGCACGGGAGGGTGAACCCGGTTGCATCCCGGGCGAGCTGCAGCATGCCCGGTTCGCCATCGCCGGCCAGGACATCATGATCATCAACACCCCTCGGCCGGGCAACCCGAACCGGGACATGGCCGACTGGGACGACTTCGAGATGAGCCCGGCGACGGCCATCTACGTCCAGTGCGATTCGCACGACGAATTCGATCGGCTCTACGCCGGCCTGTCCGAGGGTGGCACCGTGCGATGCCCGATCGGCCGGTTCGGCTTCAGCCCCAAGTTCGCCTGGGTGGACGACCGGTTCGGCGTCTCCTGGCGGCTCAACCTGTCACCGGACAAGGCCGCGCAGCAGTAGCCCAGTTGCACGCTGCGGCAACCGCAACGGCGGCCGTACCATTCGCCTTTCGTTCCACTTTCCCCTTATCCGCACGTTCATCTTAAGCATGGGAGTGAAAGCATGCCTTGGAAGTTGCGCACGACGGCGCTGCTCGTCGCGGCCACCGGGCTGGCCGGCGGCCTGCTGGTGCCGGTCGCGGCGGCAGCCGATACACCGACCGCGGTCGTGGTGGTGTCCGGCCTGAACAACCCGCGCGGGCTGGCGCTGGCCGGCGACGAACTGCTGATCGCCGAGGCCGGCACCGGCGGTCCGGTCATCGTCACCAACCCGGACGGCTCGCAGAACGGCTTCGGCTACACCGGGTCGATCGCCGCGGTGACCGACCCGGCGCAGGCTGCCGGCCAGTCACCGCGCCGGGTGGTCACCGGATTGCTGTCCAGCGCCGGCGTCTCCACCAGCCCGGGCCAGCCCGAGGGCAGCGCGGCCAGCGGCGCCGACGCGGTGGCCGCGATCTCACCGCAGAACCTGGCGGTGCTGGTGACCACCTACTCCAACCTGCCGAGTTCGATGGGCGCACAGGCCGGCAAGCTGCTGCGCACCCATCCGGACGGGCTGCCGCGGGTGGCCGCCGACATCACCGGCTTCGAGCGCGCGTACGACCCGGACGGCCAGGGCGTGGACAGCAATCCGTACGCGGTGATCGCCTACCGCAACGGCTGGCTGGTGGCCGACGCGGCCGCGAACACCGTGCTCCGGGTAGACCGGCGCGGGCACGTCTCGCTGTTCCATGTGTTCGCCAACATCACCGACGGACCGTGCGCCGGCCAGTCCGACCCGTCGCCGGCGTTCCCCGGCTGCAACTTCGTGCCGGACGCGCTGGCGGCCGACCGGCAGGGCAACGTCTACGTCGCCGGGCTGGGCAGCCTGGTGCCGGGCGCCGGCCAGGTCGTGCAGCTGGACTCGTACGGCCGGCAGCTGGCCAGCTGGACCGGCTTCAACTCCCCGGTCGGCGTCGCGGCCGGCTCGGACGGCTCGATCTACGTCAGCGAGCTGTTCGGCTCACCGAGCACCCCGGGCACCTACATCCCGGGCGTGCTGACCAGGGTCGACCCAGCCGGCCAGCGCACCAGCATCGACGTGCCGCTGCCGGGCGGGGTCGTGGTGGACCGGCAGGACAACGTGTACGTCTCGGCGAATTCGCTCTCCCCCGCGGCGGGCAACGGTGCGCCGGCCAGCTCCGGTCAGGTGTGGCGCATCCGGTTCTGAGCTCTTCAGCTTCGCAGCGATCCGCGCCCTGCCGTGCTGGTGAGGCGCGGATCGCCTCGTGTTCTGCGGCGCATTCTCCGGATCCGTGACACCGGGCGGCGGGCAGGCACCGGCGCCTGCGAGACTCAGCGCTCGTGGGCTGGCTCTGGCAGGCGATCGTGCTGTTCGCGGTCACCAACATCGACGACCTGATCGTGCTGGCGCTGTTCTTCACCGGGGCACGCGCGGCGGGCGTCTCCAGCCGGGGCATCGTGCTCGGGCAGTACCTCGGCTTCCTGATCATCCTGGCCGGCTGCCTGGCCGGCGCCGCCGGCGCGGGCCGGTTGCCCGACCGGGGCATCGGCTATCTGGGCCTCATCCCGATCCTGCTCGGGGTGTGGACGGCCTGGCGTAACTGGACGGCCTGGCGTAATTGGCCGGCCTGGCGCGGCCGGCGGCCTGGCGATGCCCCGGACCGTGCGCCGGTCGGCATCGCATGGTGGGCGGTGGCCGGCGTGACCGTGGCCAACAGCGGCGACAACATCGGCGTCTACGTACCGGCATTCGCCGGCCGGCCGGTTGCCATCTTGGCCGGTTTCACCGCGGTGTTCCTGGTGCTGGTCGGCGTATGGTGCCTGGCCGGCCGTTTGCTCACCGCACATCCCGCGGTGACCGCGGCCGTCCGGCGCTGGGGTGGTTTACTCACCCCGGTCGCGCTGATCGCGATCGGCTGCGTGATCCTGCTCGGCCACCACACCCTCTGACGCGTCGCCGGCAGCGGAATGCGCGCCGGGTAACGGCGCGCGGAACCGGCAGGGCAGTCGAGTGGGGCGCCCGTGCACAGACAGGTAGGCCATCAGCCGGATCCCGTCCCGCGGCGTTGCTCCGGCGATCAGCCAGACCCAGGGATGCAGGCTCATCATGTAGGCATCGAGCGCACTGGGCTCGAGGTCATCGCCGATCGGGTGCGTGTGATACACCCCCACGAGTCGCAGCGGCGGTGGCACGGGCTGGAGCAGTTCGTCCAGCGAGAGCTTGAACCCGCGGGCCGAGTCGTCGTGGTTCGCGCACGGGCGCAGCGCCGTCACCGTGAGGCTGCCGCCTTCGCCGCGGCCGAGCAGCCCTCCGCAAGCCTCTTCATCGTTGCGGGCGAGGTCAATGAGCTCGCCGGCCGCAGCCGGCTCAAGCCGCAGGGTTGACCGGACCTGCCAAAACCACGTAGCACATGTGCTATCGTGGTTTCCGTGCAGAGCACCGGACTTCGAGAACTCCGTCAGCAAGCCAGCGAACTGGTGCGCCAGGCCGAGGCAGGCGAGACCATCATCGTCACGGTCAACGGCCGAGAGGTCGCTCAGCTGGGCCCAGTCCGTCGCCATCAGTGGCGACGGGCCGCCGACGTCGCACCGATCTTCACTGGTCCGCCGGATACTCAGTGGCAGACGGATCGCGGCCTACTTGACCAGACCGTCAGCGATCCCTTCGCGCGGTGAGGGTTCTCCTCGATACCAGCGTCCTGCTGGGGCCGGAACTCGACTTCGGCGATGCCGAGATCGCGATCAGCGCGATCTCACTGGCCGAGCTGCACTTCGGCGTGCTCATCGCTCGGACGGCGTCGCTACGCGCCGGACGACTGCGCCGAGTCGGCCTGATCGAGAAGACCTTCGACGCGCTGCCGGTCGATGACGCGGTCGCGCGGGAATACGGCAACCTTGCGGCGGCTGTCGTTCAAGCCGGCCGACAACCACACGCGCGGGTCGCGGACCTGCTCATCGCGGCGACCGCCAGAACGCATGACGCGGAGCTGTGGACCCGGAATGCCGATGACCTCATCGGTCTCGAATCGTTGCTGAGCATCCGCTCGCTCACCCACTGACAGCTTGAAGACCTCAGCCGAACCAGGCACGCAGCGCCGGCCGTGGATCGTCGGCGCGGCTGCCCAACCAGGCCACGTAGCCGTCCGGGCGCACCAGCACGGTCTCCGGCACAACGGCGTCCGGCTGCGGGGCCGAGACCAGCCGCACGCGCAGTGCACAGTCGTCGGCCCAATCGCGTAGCGCGGCCTGGCGCAGCGGATCACCGGAGAAGTCGAGCAGCAGGCCGCGACCGTCCCGCAGCAGTTCGGTGCTGGTGGCACGGCCGCCGAGGTCCAGGTGGGGCAGCCTGGCGCCGACCAGCGGATGCTGGTCCGCGCCGTAGCGGACGTCCAGCCCACTGACCATGCCGGCCAACCGGTCCCGTACCTCGGGGTGGCCGATCAGCTCGGCCAGCACCGCCCGGGCCGGTTCGATGTCGGGGTCGCCGAGCAACAGCAACGACTGCGCCTCGATGTTGCGCAGCACCCGGCGGCCGACCGCTTGCCGCTCGGCGGCATAGCTGTCCAGCAGCCCGGCCGGTGCGGTGCCGGCCACCTCGGCGGCCAGTTTCCAGCCCAGGTTCACCGCATCCTGCAGTCCCAGGTTGATCGCCTGCCCGCCGGACGGCAACTGCAGGTGCGCGGCGTCGCCGGCCAGCAGCACCCGTCCGGCCCGGTAGTGAGCGGCCAGCTTGCTTGCGTTGTCGAAGGCGTTCACCCAGAACGGAATGCCGGCGCTGATGTCCTCACCGGTCACCCGGCTCCATGCCTTGCAGACGTCCTCGAAGGTCGCCGGGACGGTGCGGGTGGGCGGCGGCAGGAACTCCGAGACCATCACCCGGGTCACCCCGGACGGCAGCCGGCCGGCGATCGCCAGCCCGTTCGGCAATCGCTGGAAACGCCGCTCGGCGATCTCGATGCCGGCCACGTCGGCCCGGAACAGCTCCCGGGTGGCTTCCAGCCCGACCAGTTCGATGCCGGCCAGTTGCCGGACGGTGCTCTGCTCACCGTCACAGCCGACCAGGTACTCGGCGGTCAGTTCGCGCGGCCCGCCGGGGCCGTCCACCCGGACCCGCACCCGATCCGGCCCGGCGCGCAGGCCCACCACCTCGTGCGCCCGCCGCAGATCGGCGCCGTGCTCGACCGCCCACTCGGCGAGCAGCTTCTCGACATCGGCCTGCAGCACCTTCCACTGCCCCGGGTACCGGGTGGCCAGTTCGCCGAGATCCAGCGGGATGCCGCCGAAGTGGCCCATCCGCTGGCTGGCCGGACTGCCCAGCCGAGCCAGCAACCCACGCTGGTCGAACAGCTCCATGGTGCGGGCGTGCAGGGTGGAGGCACGTGATTCCTTGGTGGGTACGGCCAATCGCTCCAGCACGATCACCTCGGCACCGCCGAGCCGAAGCTCACCGGCCAGCATCGACCCGACCGGGCCGGCACCCACCACGATGACCTGGGTATCCATCTGCCCAGCCTCAGGCCGCTTGGACGACCAGCGCGGAGTTGAAGCCGCCCTGGCCGCGGGCCAGCACCAGCGCGGTACGGACCGGCTGCCGCACCGCCTCGCCGGTCACCAGCTCGATCGGACAGTCCGGTGCCGGCCGGACGTTCACCGTGGGCGGGATGACGCCGTCCCGGATGGCGAGCAGCGCCGCGGCCACGTCCAGCGCGCCGCCGCCGGCGTGGATCCGGCCGAGCATGGTCTTCGGCGCGGTCACCGGCACCGCGCGCGGTCCGAACACCGCGGCGATCGCGTCGGCCTCGATCCGGTCCTGCTCCGGCACCGCGGCCGCGTCGGCGAACACCACGTCCACCTCGGCAGGGGCCAATTCGGCGTCGGACAAAGCCTGTTCGATCGCCCGGCGCAGGGCCGGCGGCCGGCCCGTACCGGGCTTCGGGTCGAAGGTCGCGGAGTACCCGGCGACCGTGCCGTAGACCCGCTCGGCACCGCGCTGCCGGGCCGCCTCGGCGTCCTCCACGATCAGGATCGCGCCGCCCTCGGCCGGTACGTGCCCGGCGGCCCGCGCATCGAACGGCAGGTACGCGGCGGCCGGGTCGTCGCTGGTGCTGACCCGGCCACTGGTCAGCTGCGCCACCCAGCCCCACGGGCAGATCGCCCCGTCCACCCCGCCGGAGACGATCACCTTGCTGCCCCGGCGGATGTGCCGGCGGGCATGTGCGATCGCCTCCAGGCCGCCGGCGTGGTCGGCGACCAGCACGCCGCCCGGCCCCTTGAGCTGGTGGCGAATCGAGATCTGGCCGGAGTTCACGGCATAGAACCAGGCGAAGGACATGTAGGCGCCCATGAACTCGGTGCCCTGGCCGAAGAAACGCTCCAGCTCCGCCTGGCCGAACTCGAACCCGCCGGCGGAGCTTGCGGTGACGATGCCCCGGTCGTACGGCGAGTCCGGCTCGCCGTCCAGGCCGGCATCGATGAGCGCCTGCTCGGCGGCGATCAAGGCCAGCCGGGTCATGTGATCGGTCTGCGGCAGCAACCGGTTCGGCAACAGCTCGACCGGCTCGAAGGCCGGCACCTCGCCGGCCAGCCGGCTGGCGTACTGCGAGGCGTCGAACCGGCTGATCGGGCCGATGCCGGACACGCCGGCGCAGGTGGCCGCCCAGTAGTCGGCCAGCCCGAGCCCGTTCGGTGCCGTGACACCGATCCCGGTGATCACCGGTTTGCCGTTGTCTACCAGGCCCAATCGGCTCATGCGACCACTCCGGTCAGCTCGCGCAGCACCATCGCGCTCTGGAAACCGCCGAAGCCGCTGCCCACCGACAGCACCGCATCGGTACGCCACTCCCGGGCCACCCGCGGCACGTAGTCGAGGTCGCATTCCGGATCCGGGTTCTCCAGGTTGGCGGTCGGCGGCACCACGTTGGAGCGGATCGCCAGCACCGAGGCGGCGATCTCCAGCGAACCGATCGCGCCGAGCGAGTGGCCGATCATCGACTTGATCGAGCTGACCGGCACCCGGTAGGCATACTCGCCGAGGCTGAGCTTGAACGCCGCGGTCTCGTGCCGGTCGTTCTGCTTGGTGCCGGAGCCGTGCGCGTTGATGTAGTCGATCTGCTCCGGGTTCATCCGCGCCTCGTTCAGCGCCACGGTGATCGCCTCGCCCATCTCGGCGCCGTCGGCACGCAAGCCGGTCATGTGGAAGGCGTTGCAGCGCGAGGCGAAACCGGCGATCTCGGCGTAGATCTCGGCCTGCCGGCTGCGGGCCCGTTCCAGTTCCTCGAGCACGAAGATCGCCGCGCCCTCGCCGAGCACGAAACCGGTACGGTCCCGGTCGAACGGCCGGGACGCATGCTCGGGGTCGTCGTTGCGCGGGGTGGTCGCCTTGATCGCGTCGAAACAACGCACCGTGGTCGGCGAGATCGGCGCGTCGGTGGCGCCGGCGATCATCACGTCGGCCGAGCCGTCCCGGATCAGCTCGACCGCATGACCGACCGAGTCCAGGCCGGACGTGCAGCCGGTCGACACCACCGAGACCGGGCCCTCGGCACCGCACAGCCAGGCCAGCTCGCGTGCGAACGAGCTGGGCACCAGGTGGTTGTACAGGTGTGGAATGGCATAGCCCTGGTCCACCAGGTAGAGCCGACCGTCGTCACTGACCGCCCGGTACTCCTGCTCCAGGCTCATGGTCGCACCGACCGCGGTTCCGACGGTCACCCCCAGCCGGCCGGGATCGAGCGAGCCCAGGTCCAGGCCGCTGTCCGCGATCGCCTCCCGGCTCGCCACCACGGCCAGCTGGCCGGCTCGGTCCATCCGCCGGATCTCGTGCCGGCTCAGGCCGTTGGCGGCCGGGTCGAAGTCGATCTCGGCAGCCACCCGGGATCGAAAGGGAGTTGGATCGAAGAATGTGATACCGCGGGTCGCGGTGCGTCCCTCGCTGAGCAACCCCCAGAACTCCTTGGCCCCGATGGCGCCCGGCGCGACCACGCCTATCCCGGTTATGACGACTCGCCGCGACATGTGTTCCCTCTTTCGATCCTCGACGATGCGGTTACTCGGACGGCCAGTTGTAGAACCGGGTGGCCATCGCGTCCTTGGGTGTCTTCCAGGTCTCCGGGTCGAAGGCGGAGATGTAGGGCCTGAGATCCTGGCTGATCTGGATGAACCGGGGCAGCGTCTTGGCGGCCTCGATCCGGTCACCGCCGTCGGCGTTGTCGAACTCCTGCAGATGGAAGTACAGGCCCTGGTAGTAGAACAGTTGCCGGCGCCGGGTGCCCATCAGCCCGGGCATCTCGGTCTTGTCGAAGTCGGCGAACAGGCCAGCCACCGCCTCGGCGGACTCCGGGTCCATCCGCGCCACGATCAGCTCGTTGTACATGAAGAATCTCCTTGGGTACTAGGGGGTTTGACGAACGGGTCAGGCGACCT
>DASUAC010000372.1:0-5686 GCA_035763985.1 Jatrophihabitans sp.
AGCAGGCCGACCAGCAACGGCCCGGTGCCGGCGATCAGGTAGCCGACGCTCTGGCTGAACGCCGACAGCGCCGCGGTGACCGGCACCCGGGCCGACCGCAGCCCGATCATGGTGAGGGTGAGCGGGAAGATGCCGCTGCCGATGCCGCCCAGTAGCATCCACAGCCAGGCACCGCCGACCGGGGCGAACAGCATGCCGAGATAGGAGATCGCGCTGCAGCTGGTGAGCCCGGCGACCAGGCCGCGCTGGCCGCGCACCGCGAGCGCCGGGATGACCATCGAGATCGGGATGGACAGCCCGGAGTAGAACGCCACCAGCAAGCCGGCCTGCGCCGCCGGGACGTGCTGGTGCCGGAAGAAGTTGGCGAACCAGCCGAACGCGACGTAGGCCTGGAAGGACTGGGCGCCGAACATCAGCGCCAACGCCCAGCCGAGCCGGGTGCCCGCGATCCGGCCGACCGGCAGCCGGTCCGGACGATCCTCGGCGACCGGGCGGTCGTGGCGCAGCGTGGGCAGCCACGGCAGCACCGCGACCGCGGTGAGGATGGCCCAGCAGCCCAGGCCGAATCGCCAGCTGCCGGCGGCGTGCGCGATCGGCACGGTGACCCCGGCCGCGGTCGTGGTGCCGATCGCCAGGCAGGTGGTGTAGACCGCGGTCAGCGGACCGATCCGGTCGGGGAAGTGCCGCTTGACCAGGGTCGGCATCAGCACGTTGGCGATCGCGCCGCCGGCCAGTGCCAGCAGGGACAGCAGCGCGAACAGCCAGACCCCGGGCACCGCCGCGCGCGCCGCCAGCCCGGCGGTGGCCACGCCGAGCGCGCCGGCGACCAGCCGGTGCTCGCCGAATCGGTGGGCCAGCGCCGGGGCCAGCACACCCATGCCGGCAAAGGCGATCACCGGCAGCGTGGTGAGTACGCCGGCCACCCCGGACGAGGTGTGCAGGCCGTGCCGCAGCTCGTCCAGTTCGGCCCCGACGCTGGTCACCGCGACCCGCATGGTCAGGCCGGTGAGGACCAGCGCCAGCAGTACCAGCACGCCGGCGCCGTCCTGCCGGCCCGCGACGCGCTCGAGGACGGCCGGCCTGCTCACCGGGAGTTGGGTACGGCGCGGTTCGGTACGGCGCGGTTCACCACGGCGCGACCTCGGCCGCCACCGTCGCCAGCGCCTCGTGCGCGGCGAAGTCGTCCGACCGCTTCAGGATCAGGAACGCGGTGCTGAAGCCGAGTTCGTGCAGGCCGCGCAGCTGATCCAGCATCGCGGCCGGCTGGCCGGCGTCGAAGCCGAGCATGGTGGTCTTGTCGATCTCGTCGTAGTTCCGGCCCTCGGCTGCACAATGCTCGCGCAGCACCTCGAGCTTGTGGCCGGCCTCGGGTCCGGCGAAGATGTTGCAGGCGTCGGCGTACCGGGCCACCAGCCGCAGCGTCTTCCGCTCGCCGCCACCGCCGATCAGGATCGGCACCCGCTGCTGCACCGGCTGCGGCGAATTCAGCGTCTCGGCAAGGTGATAGTGCTTGCCCTGGTACGGGCCGTTGTCGTCACTCCAGAGTTGCCGGGCGATCTGCAGGGTCTCCTCCAGCCGCTCGAACCGCTCGGCGACCGGCGGGAACGGCAGGCCCAGGCCGACCGCCTCCTGCTCGTTCCAGGCGGCACCGATGCCGAGGAAGGCACGGCCGCCGGAGAGGACGTCCAGCGCGGTGACCGCCTTGACCAGCAGGCCCGGTGGCCGGTACACCGTCGCGGTCACCATGGCGCCGAGCCGGATCCCCGAGGTCACCCCGGCCAGGTAGCCGAGGGTGGTGTAGGCCTCCAGCATCGGATCGGTGTACGGGCCCACCATGGCGATCTGGAACAGGTGGTCCATCACGGTCAGCGCATCGAGCCCGGCCTGTTCGGCGGAGCCCGCGATCCGGGCCAGCGTGCTGCCGAGCGCCGCCGGACCGCCCTGGTAGTCGAAATCGGTGACGTGCAGGGCGAGCTTCATCGGCGGTTCCTTACTTCTCGGCGCGGTTCACCTCCATTGTTCCACCGCGCCAGAGCGGTCCCGACCGCCGACGGGGTCGCCGCCCGGCGGACCGGTCCGGGACGAGCCGGCCCGGCCGTCGGTGCCCGTTCCCGAAGCCCTAGCTCGCCGTCACCGGGCCGACGGTCAGCCGGCAGCCGCGCAGGGCCAGCTTGAGCACGATCCGGTCGGTGCGGTTGGGCGGAATCACCTGCACCGAATCGGAGATCGCGGCGTTGCAGGACGAGTCGTCCACTAGATTGGCGGAGACGCTGGTGCCCGGCGGGATCCGTACCGTGTGGATCGGCTCGCCGGATCGCACCGCCGGCTGGCCCAGCGGCTGGCCGCCGAGCAGCAGCAGCACCCCCGGGTAGCCGGTCAGCGAGCAGGCGCTGGTCGAGGTGTTGGTGAACTGGACGAAGGCGAACTCGTGCCCGGCCGCGCCGGAGCCACGCAGTGCCCGGACGGTGAGCGCCGAGGTGGGGCAGCCGCCGGGCTCGATCGAGGGCGTCGGCGTCACGCTCGGCCGGGCCGGGGTGATGGTGGTCGGCGGCGGCGGCGAGAACGGGGTCGTGGCGCTGATCGGCGTCCGGGTCGGGCTCGCCGCCGAGGACGACACCGCCGAGCTGGTCGCCGGGCTCGGCGTCGCCGGGGCGGATTGCGGTTGCTGGGTACAGCCGGCCAACAGCAGCACGGCGGCGCCGGCGGCTGCCAGCCTGATCAGCACGATCGGATTACCTCACTGACTCGACTAGTTGATCCGCAGGTCGGTGCCGTTCGGCAGCTGCGGCTGCCTGGTCGCCGGGGTCGAGGATATCGCCGCCCACAGCCGGTTCCAGGCATCGACGTTGCTGATGCTGCCACAGGAGCCGGCCTGCACGCAGGCGGTGTACTCGGTGAGCGGGCCGCCGAAGTTGATCCGCGACCGGCCGGCGTTCGTGCCGGTCAGCGAGATGTACTTCCACTGCAGCGGCATCGCGTAGTTGTAGATCTGCGGCAGGCTGATCGTCCGGTTCGGCGCGGCGCCGCCGGACAGCCACTGCAGATCGCTCATCGTCCAGCCGTTGTTGCAGACCGCGCCGGCGCGCGCGGTGGAGCAGCCGTCGGCCGAGCCGTTGAACACGAACGGGGCGCTGGTGGCCGACAGGTACCCGGACAGCCAGGACCGGGTGGCGCCGACCGAGGCGGAGAAGCCGGGCTCCATGTCGTTGGCGCCGGCCACCACGATGCCCGGATGCCGGGCCGCGGCATAGCCGGCGATCGGGCTGACGATGGTGCGGGCCCAGGTGATGCCGGCCGAGGCGCTGACGTCCACGTCGTTGTTGGTGCCCACCGCCAGCGTCAGCGGGGCGTACGGCTGCTGCCTGGTGGCGTAGCCGTCCAGGTACGCCTTCATCGCGTTGACCACAGCCGTGTAGGTGACGTAGCGGGCGGTGGCCGACAGCAGCACGCCCTGGTCGGCCTCGTCCTGGCCGCCGATCTGCAGCAGGATCAGGTAGTTGTGCCCGGACGGGTTGTGCGCCGCGTCGTTCGCGCCCATGCTGCGCATCAGCGCGGCGTCGGTGGTCAGGTTGCCGGTGATGTTGCGGATGTAGTGGCTGGTGGACACCGGCGCCGGCGTGATCTGCGGCGGGATGTTGGTCGGCAGGCCGGCCACCGATGCCGCCGAGCCGACCCCGAGCGAGTTGATGGCCCGCAACACGAAGGTGTAGTGCACTCCGTTGGTGAGGCCGGTGGCCACCACGCTGGTCACCGCGCCGGAGACCGGTGCGGAGCGGCCGCCCGGGTAGACGGTGATGTAGTAGCCGGTGATCGGCGCGTTGTCCGAGCGCGGCGCGGTCCAGCTCAGGGTGACCTGCCTGCTGCCCGGCCAGGACGTCAACTCGGTGGGCATGGCCGGTGCCGCCTCACCGGAGGTGGGGATCAGCGCGCAGCCGAGCGACAGGTTGCTGCCCGGGCCGACGCCGTAGGCGGTGACGCAGACGGTGTGCTCGCCGGCGTCGAGGTCGATGGAGCCGGAGTAGGCGTGCGAGCCGCCGTAGAGCGGGAATCGGGCCAGCGTGCCGGGCCAGGCCACGTTCGCGGTGAGCGTCGTCCGGTCCACCCCGTCCACGAGCACGTGCACCGGCACGCCGGTCAGGGTGTCCGGATCGATCGCCCAGCCGGACAGCCGGATGGTGTTGCTGGTGCCGGACCGGTAGATCGCGGTGGAGGCGCCGTACGGGTTCACCGCGCGGACCACGTTGACGCAGCCGAACTTGGTGTTGCGGGTGCCGTCGCCGATGTTCATGCCGTACGCGCACAGCACGTGGTTGCCCGGCGTGAGCGGGGTGAAGATCGAGAAGCCGTGGTTGGTGCCGTTGTACGGGTAGAGCGCCGCCAGATCCGTCCGGGGCTGGTTGGCCACCCCGCCGGCAACCCAGTGGCCGTCGGCGTAGACCCGTACGCTGACCGGTCCGGTGACGTCCGGATCCAGCACCCAGCCGCCCACGGTGACCCCGCCGGGATATTGCTCGGCCGATTCCACCTTGCCGACCGGGTTGTCCTGCAT
This sequence comes from Jatrophihabitans sp., assembly GCA_035763985.1. GTDB lineage: Bacteria > Actinomycetota > Actinomycetes > Mycobacteriales > Jatrophihabitantaceae > Jatrophihabitans_A. The sequence continues at coordinate 4,550 of DASUAC010000372.1, forward strand.
GGTCACCCGGACGCAGCGCAGCAGCGTGCTGCTGCCCGGTCCGGCGTTGAGCGCGTACGCGCACACCACATGGCTACCGGCGTGGGTCGGCAGGGTGAGCTGGTAGCCGATGTTGTACGCCACCCCCGGGTACCTGGTGGCCAGGTCCGGACGGGCGATGGAGGTGTACGCGCCGGCGGCGAACCTGCCGTCGAGATAGACGTGTACGCCGATCGGTGCGGTGCTGTTGAAGTCGAGCGCGTAGCCGCTGATCTGGATGCCGCCGGGCACCTGGATCGCGTTCTCCACCGCGCCGACCGGGTTGTTCTGCACCGTGACGGTCTGGCAGCCGAGCTGGGCGAACACGCCCGCGCCGAAGTTGCTGGCGTAGGTGCAGATGCTGTGGCTGCCCTGCGCCACCTGCAGGGTGAAGGAGTAGCCGTGGTTCGGCCCGGAGGCCGGATACAGCGCGCCGATGTCCGGCCGGGCCAGGTTGGCCCAGGTGTCGGCGGCGTGCCGGCCGTCGACGTAGGCGCGGACCAGGACCGGTCCGGTGCCGGTGCCGTCGGTGCCGGTGTTGAGGTCGATCGCCCAGCCGTTGACCCGCAGCCCGGTGGGCAGTTGGCCGACCGAATCCAGTTTGCCGAACGGGTTGTTGTGCACCACCACGGTCTGGCAGCCGAGCGCGGAGTTGGCACCGGCGCCGACGTTGTGCACGTAGAGGCAGACGTTGTGGCTGCCCTCGGCCAGCGTGATCGACAGCGTGAAGGCGTGGCTGGCGTCGGTCCAGGCGGCACCCACGTAGCCCCGCTCGGTGTAGGCACGCACCAGCAGCGGATCGGTGGTGTTGGCGTCGGCCACGCTGCCGGTGATGGTGGCGGTGTTGTCCAGCACCGTGGCCGGATTGGCAGTGCCGACCGGGTTGTTCTGCACGCTGATCGACTTGCAGCCGATCTGCGCGTCGCTGCCGGCCAGCAGGTTGGTCACCTTCGCGCACAGCTGGTGGTTGCCGTCCGGCAGCGCCACCTCGTACCAGAATCCGTGATTCGGGCCGTACGCCGGGTAGGCCGCGGCGACGTCCGGTCGCGGCAGCCTGGCCACGGTGGCGATCCGGTAGCTGCCGTTGTCCCAGAACTCCACCCGGACCAGCGAGGTGGG
>DASUAC010000373.1:0-3162 GCA_035763985.1 Jatrophihabitans sp.
CCAGCCGCGGATCGCCGAGCCAGCTCTGCACCAGCTCCAGCACCTCCGCGACCGTCTCGCGGGTGGTCTCGGCCGGCTCCTCGGCATCGGCGGCGAGGCTGACCGGCACCAGCACGGTGTCGGCGATCTCGCCGTAGGTCAGCTCGGCCACCGAGGGCAGGTCGTAGTAGCTGCTCACCTCGGCGCCGGATTCGGTCAGCTGCGCGGCGAGTTCGTCGGCCGGGTGGCCGACTCCGACCACCGCCCAGCGGCGGCCGGTCAGCTCCTGCTCGCCGGCCTGGCCGGGCAGCCAGTCCAGCCGGTGCAGGGCCGGCCCGCTCGACTGGCTCACCGTCACCCCGGTGCGGCGCAGCACCAGCGACTCGACGCTGACCACCGCGCGGCCGGTTTCGTCTTGTGCGACAAGCTGATACCGGTCCTCACCGGTGGCGGTCAGGCGGACCCGCAGCCGGGCCGCGCCGGTCCGGTGCACCCGCACGCCGGTCCAGGCGAACGGCAGCAGCAGTGACTGCGGGTCGGCGTCGGCGGCCGACACCGCGTCCAGCACCAGCAGGTGCAGCGCGGCGTCCAGCAGCGCCGGGTGCACCCCGTACGCCTCGGCGCCGGCCGGTTCCGGCAGCGCCACCTCGACATAGCCGGTGACGTTGCCGGCGGTCTCGTTGCCGCCGGTGCCATTGCCGCCGGTCTCGTCCCGCCAGCCCTGCCGGAGGCCCTGGAACGCCGGGCCGTAGTCGTAGCCGCCGTCGGCGAGCCGGTGGTAGAGCCGGTCCAGGTCGATCTCGGTGGCCGCCGGCGGCCAGTCGAAACCGTCCAAGCCGTCCTCGGTGGAGTCGGCAGCCGGACCCAGCAGGCCGCTGGCGTGCCGCACCCAGGCGGTGTCCGGGTTCGGCCGGCTGTGCAGGCTGACCGACCGGTGGCCGGTCTCGTCCGGGCCGCCGATGAGCAGTTGCAGCTGTACCGAACCGGATTCCGGCAGCACCAGCGGGCTCTGCAGGGTCAGGTCGGTCAGCTCCGCGCAACCGGCCAGCCGGCCGGCCTGGATCGCCAGTTCGACGAAGGCGGTGCCGGGCAGCAGCACGGTGCCGCCCACCGCGTGATCGGCCAGCCACGGCTGGCCGGCCAGCGACAGCCGGCCGGTGAGCAGCCAGCCGTCGGTCTCGGCCAGCGGCAATGCCACGTCCAGCAAAGGATGTTCCACGCCGGCCAGCCCGGCCGGCGCGCTGCCGCCCTCGGCGATCCAGTACCGGCGCCGCTCGAACGGATAGCCCGGCAGCGACACCGCATCCGCCGCGGCGGGACCCAGCAGCGCCGACCAGTCCAGCTCGGCACCGGCCACGTAGGCCTGGGCGGCCGAGGTCAGGAACCGGCGCCAGCTGTTCTCGTTGCGGCGCAGCGAGCCGATCGCGTCGCCGGCCAGCTCCGCGGTGCGCAGGCTGTCCTGGACGTGGCCGGTGAGCACCGGGTGCGGGCTGGCCTCGATGAACAGCGGGTTGCGGTAGCGCTCGCTGGCCCGGACCGCCTCGGCGAAGCGCACCGGATGCCGCAGCCCGGCGTACCAGTAGTCGCCGGTCAGCTCGCTGGTGTCGCGGAATTCACCATGCAGCGCCGAGCAGAACTCGATCTCGGTGGGCTGCGGGGTGATGCCGGCCAGCAGCTCGGCGAGTTCGTCCTGCAGGGCCTCGATGTGCGGGGTGTGCGCGGCGTAGTCGATGGCCACCCGGCGGGCCCGGACCTGCTCGCCGTGCTCGGCGATGAACTCGTCCAGGGCGTCGGTGTCACCGCCGATCACGGTGCTCGTCGGTCCGGAGAAGATGGCCGGCCACAGCCGGTCCGGCCAGGCCGCGATCCGCTCGGCGGCCTGCTCGGCCGGCAGCCCAACCCCAGGGGCCTGTTGCCGACCAGCCAGGTCAGCTTCCTGCGCGAGGCCGGCAAGCCGGGCTACGACCGGAGCCGGCCGATCTTCCAGGCCACCATCCCGACCGGCCCCCCCGGGGCGACCCCGAGCTACACGCCGGTCAGCGCGGTGATCAACGTGGACCTCCTGCCCAACATCCTGGCGACCAACATCAAGAAGGACAGCGACCTGTTCATGCGCTCGACCACCGGCGACATCATCGCCGCCGACACGACGAAGGTGGCGCAGTTCACCGTGACCGGCGAGCTCGTCGACCTGCAGATCCAGTTCGCGGACGGTGCGCAGTGACCCGGCGCATCGCACTGCTCGCGGCGCTGGCCGCCGGCGGCTGCTCGCTGGCCCCCGACGTCGGACCGCGGCTGGCCGGCACCTGCGACGACTCCGACGGCCACGCCGGCAAGCCGCTGTCGTTCTCGACCGACATCCACCCACTGATCATCCGCCCGATGGGCGGCTGCGGCTGCCACCTGCCGACCCCCACCGGCGACGGCACCGGCACCCAGATCAGCGGCCTCAACCTGAGCTCGCTGTCGACCCTGCGCATGGGCGGCCTCAACTCCGGAGCGCGGGTCGTCATCGCCGGCGACCCGTGCGCCAGCATCATGTACCAGAAGCTGTCGGACGCCCCGCCGTTCGGGTCGCGGATGCCGCTCAACGGGCCGCCGTACTGGACCCCCGAAGAGCTCCAGCTGCTGCACGACTGGATCGCCGAGGGCGCGAAGGATAACTGACCGGCGGGGCGATCGCCCGGTCCGGCACTCCCGGTCCCCGGGGCCAGGCAACTCCCCGGGCCACCCTCGGGTCCAAGGGTGCGAATTGACGCGCCACCGACCCCGGTGCTACATCCCCCCGACCCGCCATGGCCGAGAAGGACGCCTCCAAACCTGTAGAGCCCCCGAAGCCGGTGCACATCGGAGGCGAGTCGCTGCTCGACCGCCTGGTGCCGCACATGAAGCAGATCATCATCGCCATCGCCGTGGTGTCGGCGGTGCTGGTGGTGATCTTCACGATCAAGTGGTTCAAGGAGCGCGGCCAGGTCGCGGCGACCCGCAAGCTCGACCAGATCCTCGAGGTCGCCCGCGAGCCGATCCGCGGCAAGGACGAGAAGCCGGATCCCCAGAAGCCGAGCTTCGGGGATCCCAAGGAGCGGGGCGGGGCGGTGCTCTCGGAGATCGCCAAGCAGGGCACCGACGTCACCGGCCACGCGTTCCGCGGCGGCCAGCTGATGGACGCCGGCAAGGTCGACG
>DASUAC010000374.1:0-3666 GCA_035763985.1 Jatrophihabitans sp.
ACGACTGGGACCGGCGCGCCGCGGTCAGCCCGTACGGTTCCGGCGCGCTGGCCGGCAGTTCGCTCGGGCTGGATCCGCAGGCGGTGGCCGCCGAGTTGGGCTTCGCGGGGCCGTGTGAGAACTCGATCGACGCCACCGCCGCGCGCGACGTGGTGGCCGAGTTCTCGTTCGTCACCGCGATGATCGCGGTGGACCTGTCCCGGCTGGCCGAGGAGATCATCCTCTGGGCCACCAAGGAGTTCTCCTTCGTCACGCTCGCCGACGGCTATGCCACCGGCTCGTCGATCATGCCGCAGAAGAAGAACCCGGACATCGCCGAGCTGGCCCGGGGCAAGGCCGGCCGGCTGATCGGGGACCACGCCGGGCTGCTGGCCACCCTGAAGGGCCTGCCGCTGGCGTACAACCGGGACCTGCAGGAGGACAAGGAGCCGGTCTTCGACGCGGTGGACACCCTCGTGCTGCTGTTGCCGGCGATGACCGGGCTGGTGGCCACGCTGAGCTTCGACACCGATCGGCTGGCCGAGCTGGCGCCGCAGGGTTTCTCGCTGGCCACCGACATCGCCGAATGGCTGGTACGGCAGCGGGTGCCGTTCCGGCGGGCCCACGAACTGGCCGGTGCCTGTGTCCGGGTGTGCGAGCAGCGCGGGATCGAGCTGGCCGAGCTGACCGATGCGGATCTCGCGGCCATCTCGCCGGAGCTGCGCCCGCAGGTACGGACGGTGCTCACCGTCCCGGGGTCGCTGGCCAGCCGGGCCGGCTACGGCGGCACGGCGCCGGTCCGGGTGGCCGAACAGCTGGACCGGTTGCGGGCCGCGCTGGCCGCCGAGCTGGCCTGGCCCGATCGAGCCGGCTCGGCCGGGCCCCGGCAGGAGGCGTGATGGGTACCGGTGCTGATTCGGTGGACCGGCTGGCCGTGCAACGGGATCAGCTGACCGGCCCGGCGCTCGAGGTGGCCCCGCTGCTGCTCGGCGCGACCCTAGTCTCCGACGTGGGCGGTGACCGGGTGGTCGTCCGGATCACCGAGGTGGAGGCCTACGAAGGCCAGGACGACCCGGCCTCGCACGCCTTCCGGGGGCCGACCAAGCGCAACGCGGTGATGTTCGGCGAGGCGGGCCACCTGTACTGCTACTTCATCTACGGCATGCATTGGTGCGCCAACATCACCTGTCAGCGGTCGGGCACGGCGGGGGCGGTGTTGCTGCGGGCCGCCGACATCGCCGAAGGCGAGCCGGCGGCGCGAGATCGAACGGCGCGGGCCGCGCGAGATCGAACGGCGCAGTCGGCCCGGGGTCGGCCGGCAACCGCCGTACCGGCCGGCAAACTGGCCAGCGGGCCGGCCCGGCTGGCGCGCAGCCTCGGCCTGACCGGCAGCCACACCGGGCTGGATCTGCTGTCCGCCGATTCGCCGGTACGGCTGACCATGCTCGACCCGCCCACCGGCTACCGCAGCGGGCCCCGGGTCGGCATCGCGGTCGCCGCCGAGCATCCGTGGCGGTTCTGGCTGCCGGATGCGGCCAGTGTGTCGGCGTATCGGCCGGGCGGCCTGAAACGTCTGGTCGCCAAGCGGCAGACTGGACAGCCGTGACCGACGTTTCCACCTCCACCGATGCCATCGAGTCGCTGCCGGAACGGTTGCGCGAGCAGTACCGGGTGCTGGCGGCCGGGACTGCCCAGATCCTTCCCCGGGACGGGCTGGCCGAACGGCTGCTGGCCGCCGACCGGGCCGGCCGGCCGCTGCGGGTCAAGCTGGGCATCGATCCGAGCGGCGCGGACCTCACCCTCGGTCATGCGGTGGTGTTGCGCAAGCTGCGCCAGTTCCAGAACTACGGCCACACCGCGGTGCTGGTGGTGGGCGGCTTCACCGGGCAGGTCGGCGACCCGTCCGGCAAGACCTCGACCCGGGCGGTGCAGAGCGCCGAGCAGGTGGTGGCCAACGCCCGCGGTTACTTCGATCAGCTGATGCGGATCCTGCTGCCCGAGCGCGTCGAGATCCGCAACAACGCCGACTGGCTGTCCGGCATGGACCTCGCCTCGCTGTTGGACTACACCCGCCAGCTCACCATCGCCCAGCTGCTCGAGCGGGACGATTTCGCCCGCCGGTTCGCCGGCAACGTGCCGATCTCGCTGTCGGAGTTCATCTACCCGCTGCTGCAGGGCATCGACTCCGTCGAGATCCTCGCCGACGTCGAACTCGGCGGTACCGACCAGACCTTCAACAACCTGGTCGGGCGCACCCTGCAACGGGCGCGTGGCCAGGACCCGCAGGCCGTGCTGACCATGCCGTTGCTGGTCGGCATCGACGGCGTGGAGAAGATGGGCAAGTCGCTGGACAACTTCGTCGCGATCTCCGAGCCGGCCGCCGAGCAGTTCGGCAAGCTGATGCGGATTCCGGACGCGGTCGTCGAGCTGTACGCCACGCTCTGCACGGCGCTGCATCCGGACGAGGTGGCGGCGATCGGCCGGCAGGTCGCCGAGGGCGGCGCCGCGGCGAACCAGGCCAAGCGGCAGGTGGCGCGCTCCATCGTCGCCCTCTACCACGGGCGGGCGGAGGCGGCGCTCGCCGAGCAGCGGTTCAACGCCATCTTCCGGGACCGCCAGTTGCCCACCGACGCGCCGGACTTTGCCGCCGACCTGACCGGCACCGTGCACCTGCCGGCCTTGCTCGCCGCGGCTGGCCTGGCAGGCAGCAGCTCGGAGGGCCGCCGGCTGATCGATGCCGGCGGGGTCCGGATCGACGGAGTGCCGGTAGCCGCCCGCAGCTACGACCTGGCCGGGACGGAGCTGGCCGGCCGGCTATTGGCCGTGGGCAAGCGCAAGGTGGTCCGAGTGACTGCAGCGGCTGAATAGATCGATATCTAAAGAGGATTCTCGCCTAAGGATTCGTTGGAGGTACCTTGATTTGACCCCGCTACGGGCCTGGGCTAATGTGGTTCCTGCACGGCGAACGGAGCCCGAAACGGGGACCGGCCGGGCAAACCATCAGATCGGTCGAGCGGCCTCAGCGCCGCCGCTGGACGATGGTGCGGGACGGGCAGGTCGATTTGACACTGCGGAACGTACCGACTAGCGTTACAAAGGTTGCCCCAGAGCGCGCCGAGAGGCAAGCAATGGTGTGCGTCCGCTCCTTGAGAACTCAACAGTGTGCCGAAAGTTAGTGCCATAGAAGCACAACCTCGTCCACGAAGCAGCGGTTTACCGCAGTTTCGTGCACGAATTTCTTTGATTGATACGAGCAATACCAGCTCGGATTGGTCAGATCAACTGCGATCGCTTCGGTGATCGCTATCTGTGTCGACAGTGCCGCCAAGGCGGCTTGTCATAAAACCTTCACGGAGAGTTTGATTCTGGCTCAGGACGAACGCTGGCGGCGTGCTTAACACATGCAAGTCGAGCGACGCTCCTCCTTCGGGAGGATGACGGAGCGGCGAACGGGTGAGTAACACGTGGGCAACCTGCCCCTAGCTCTGGGATAAGCCCGGGAAACCGGGTCTAATACCGGATACGAGGTCGGAGGGCATCTACCGACCTGGAAAGTTTTTTCGGCTAGGGATGGGCCCGCGGCCTATCAGCTTGTTGGTGGGGTAACGGCCTACCAAGGCGACGACGGGTAGCCGGCCTGAGAGGGCGACCGGCCACACTGGGACTGAGACACGGCCCAGACTCCTA
>DASUAC010000375.1:0-2185 GCA_035763985.1 Jatrophihabitans sp.
GGATCTGCAGATGCCGAACCTGACCCCGGACCAGCTGGTCCGGGCACTCCCCTACCGGGCCCGGGAGATCATCGCGATCCCGCTCGACCATGCGCTGATCGACTTCACCCCGCTGGGTGAGGTGGATCCGGAGACCGACACCCAGGACGGGCTGCTGGTCGCCGCCCCCCGCGAGCCGGTGCTGGCCGCGGTGCGGGCGGTGGAGAAGGCCGGCCTGCGGGTGGCTCGGGTCGACCTCGCCTCGTTCGCCGCGCTGCGCTCGATCGCCGACGAGAAGCTCTCGGTCGAGGCGGTGATCGACATGGGCGCGCACATGACCAGCATCGTGATCCACAACCAGGGCATCCCGAAGGTGGTGCGCACCATCACCCGCGGCGGCGCCGAGCTGACGCTCAAGCTCGCCGAGCGGCTGGAGATCAACCCGATCGAGGCCGAGCAGCTGAAGGTGACGCACGGCCTGGACGGCCGGCACCTGGAGGTCACCCGATCGATGTCCGAGGCGATCCGGCCGCTGCTGGCCGAGATCCGCAGCTCGGTGCACTACTTCGCCTCGTCCAACTCCGGTGCGCAGATCGAACGGATCTCGCTCACCGGGGGTGCCTCGCAGCTGTCCGGCTTCGCCCGGCTGCTCAGCGACCACATGGGCGTTCCGGTCAACGTCGTCCCGCCGCTGCAGCACATCCGCAACCGCTGGGCGTCCAAGCAAGCCCAGACCGAGGAGGCCGACGGGTTCGCCAGCGCGGTCTCGGTGGGTCTGGCGATGGGAGCGGCAGCATGACCACCCTGACCACTCCGCAGCAGATCTGGAACACCATGCCCGGCTGGGGCATCGTGGCCGATCTGACGCCACCGGAGCTGATCGCCTCGCGCCGGCTCGCGGTGCTGCGCAAGCTGCTGATCGCCTGCCTGTCGGTGCTGGTGGTGCTGTTGGCCATCGGCTACGGCTACGTCCGGCTGCAGGCGCACTCGGCCGCGTCCTCGCTGGCCGACGCCAACCTGCGTACCGTGCAGCTGCGCAACGAGCAGACCCGGTACGCCCCGGTCACCCGGGTGCAGAGCGCCATCGACGCCGAGCAGACGCTGACCTCCCGGCTGATGAGCAGTGACATCGACACCGCCCAGTTGCTCACCGCGCTCCGCCAGCCGCTGCCGGCCAGCATGAGCATCAACAGCGCCAGCCTGACCATCAGCCAGGCCGGGGCGGGCGCCGCCGCGGCGGCCGCGGGCAACTCGCTGAACACCTCCGGCCACCAGGGCATCGGCAAGGTGCAGCTGGAGGGCAACGCGCAGGGCGTGGCCGACCTGGCCGGCTACGTGACCACCCTGGCGCAGGTTCCCGGCGTGGTCGACGTGGTGCCGGGCAGCAACACGGTTTCCGGTGGCACGGTGAGCTGGTCGCTCACCCTCTCGGTCACCGACCAGCTGATCAGCCACTACTTCGACGAGGGCAAGGTGGCGAAGAAGTGAAGATGCACCAGAACGAGAAGCTCTGGATCGCCGGCGGCGTCGCCGTCGGGCTGGTGCTGGCCGCCGGCGCCTGGTTCGGCGCGATCAGCCCCGAGCTGTCGCACGTCTCCTCGCTGCACACCCAGCAGGCCGACGCCGACTCGCAGAACCAGCTCCTGATCCACCGCACCAACAAGCTGCGGGCGGATTCGGAGCAGCTGCCCACCATCGTCAAGCAACTGCAGGCCGACCTCACCGGGTTGCCGGTGACCGCCGACCTGGCCGGCTACACCACCCAGCTGAACCGGCAGGCGGGGGTGAGCGGGGTGACGATCAGCGCCATCAACATCGGCGATCCCGCCCTGATCAACCCCGACGGCTCGACCAGCCAGGCCACCAGCACGGTTGCCGCCGGGCACATCTTCGGCTTCCCGGTGACGCTGTCCACCACCGGCGGGTACGCCGCGCAGCTGGCCCTGCTCAAGCAGATCCAGCGGACCGGACCGCGGGTGGCGCTGGTGCACAGCGTGAAGTTCGTGACCGCCGGCGGCGCCAGGGCCGTCGACACCGACTCGACCATGACCGTCCAGCTCACCATCTTCGTCACCCCGCTCAGCCCCGCCGCTGCGGCGCAACTGCAGACCGAGCTGGGCGGAGCTCCGGCCAGCTGACCCTCCCGCCATGGAAGCCACCCGTCTGCACCGCCGGCTGCTCGCCGGATCGTCCTCGGCCTCGGCCG
>DASUAC010000376.1:0-4842 GCA_035763985.1 Jatrophihabitans sp.
CGGCCGGGCCGGCGAGGCGCTGCTGTTCGTCACGCCGCGGGAACGCCACCTGCTGGCCGCCATCGAGAAGGCCACCCGGCAGTCGCTGGCCGAGATGGCGCTGCCGAGCGTTGCCGACGTCAACGCCACCCGCAAGACCAAGTTCGCCGATTCCATCACCGGCCAGTTGGCCGCACCGGAGCTGCCACTGTTCCGCGAGCTGATCACCGCCTACGCCAACGAGCACGGCGTGCCGCTGGCCGACATCGCGGCGGCCCTGGCGGTGCTGGCCCAGGACGGCGCCGCCGGATCGTTCCTGCTGGAGCCGGATCCGCCGGCCGACCGCGAACGGGACCGCAAGCGCGGGCATGACCATCCGCGTACGCCCCCGCGCGAGCACGGCCGTCCGCGCGAGCGGTCGGTGAGCCGGGTGGCCGGGCAGCGCAAACCGCGGCCGGACGCGCCGATGGCCACCTACCGGATCGGGGTGGGCAAGCGGCACCGGGTGAAGCCGAATGCCATCGTGGGCGCGATCGCGAACGAGGGCGGCCTGCGCCGGCAGGACTTCGGGCACATCGACATCCGGGTCGACCACTCACTGGTGGAGCTGCCCGCGGAGCTGCCCAGCGACACCCTGGCGGCGCTGCGCGACACCCGCATCTCGGGCCGCCGCATCGAGCTGACCCGGGAGCCCACCGCTCGGCGGGGCCGGCCGAAGCGGCCGTCCTAGGGCGTGATGTCCCCGCCGGAACCGCCTAAACCGCGATCGGGGCCTTGATCGCCGGGTGCGGGTCGTAGCCGAGCAGCTCCACGTCGGAGATCTCGAACTCGGTCAGCTCGGTACGGTCCGGGTTCAGCCGGAGCCGCGGCAGCGGCCGGGGCGTCCGGCTCAGCTGCAGTTCGGCCTGCTCGACGTGGTTGAGGTAGAGGTGGGCATCGCCGAAGGTGTGCACGAACTCGCCGACGTCGAGGCCGGTCACCTGGGCGACCATGTGGGTGAGCAGCGCGTAGGAGGCGATGTTGAACGGCACGCCCAGGAAGATGTCGGCCGAGCGCTGGTAGAGCTGGCAGGACAACCTGCCCTCGGCCACGTAGAACTGGAACAGGGTGTGGCAGGGCGGCAGCGCCATCCGGTCCACCTCGGCCACGTTCCAGGCCGAGACGATGTGCCGGCGGGAGTCCGGGTTGGTCCGGATCGAGGAGACCACCCGGGCGATCTGGTCGACGTGACCGCCGTCCGGGGTGGGCCAGGACCGCCACTGGCTGCCGTACACCGGGCCGAGTTCGCCGTTCTCGTCGGCCCATTCGTCCCAGATGGTGATGCCGCGCTCCTGCAGCCAGCGCACGTTCGTGCTGCCCCGCAGGAACCAGATCAGCTCGCCGATCACCGACTTCAGGTGCAGCTTCTTGGTGGTGACGGCCGGGAACCCGGCTTGCAGGTCGAAGCGCATCTGGTGGCCGAAGATGCTCAGCGTGCCGGTGCCGGTGCGGTCGTCCTTGCGGGTGCCGCGCTTCAGGACGAGCTCGAGCAGGTCCAGGTATTGCTGCACCGGCTCACGGTACCCGAGCGCGCGGTCCGGACGGCCGATCGGCATGCTGTGCTCATGAAGCTGAACGTGGAGAACCGCTACGCCGCGACGGTCGAGCAGGCCTTCGCCAGCCATGTCACCGAGAGCGTACGAGAGGAGGCCTGCCGGCAGTCCGGGGCGAAGTCGTGGCAGGTGAGCGTCACCCAGAGCCCGGACGGCGGCGCCGTCGTGCAGGTGGAACGGGTCATGTCACCGGAGCTGCCGGACTACATCTCGAGGCTGATCGGTGGCAGCGTGACCATCCGGCAGCAGGAGGAGTGGGCGCCGCCGGCCGCCGACGGCACCCGCACCGCCTCGGTCAAGCTGACCATCGTGGGTCAGCCGGCGTCCATGACCGGGCAGGCGGTGCTCTTGCCGGACGGCGACGGCAGCAAGGAAGTGGTGACCGGCGAGGTGAAGGTCGCCGTGCCGATCATCGGCCGGCAGTTCGAGCCGGAGATCGCGAAGGTGATCGAGTCGGCATTGCGGATCGAACAGCGGGTCGGCGACGAGTGGGTGAAGGCGAACTGCTGAGGAGGTAGTTGTCGGTCGGCGGCGGGCTTTGCTCTAAGCCCGCCCGCCGTGGTGGTCCTCAGTGCCCGGCGTACATCAGCGAGCCGGGCGTGGTGAGTTCCTCGCCGGTCTCCAACCAGGTCTTCAGCCCGGAGAGGATCATCGGCCAGCCGCCGTAGAGCTGGTCGTTGGCGCCCTCGCGGAGCTGGTCGTGGGTCACCGTCAGCAGGCAGGAGTTCTCCGCGATCGGCTTTATTTCCCAGGTGATCCGGCTGGTTCCCTCCGCCTTGACGTCCTCGCCCCAGAGTGCGCGCATGGTCTGCACCAGCCGGCGCGGCGGGTCGACCTCGAGGTTCTCGCCCTCGCCGAGCACCATGTCGGGCGCGCCGGGGTTGGTCATCTCGAACCTCGAGCCCGGCGTGAAGTCGGAGGTGATCCGGTTGCCGAACGAGAACTTGCCGCGGATCTCTGAGTCGGTGATGGCTTCCCAGAGCCGTTCCGGCGTGGTCCTGATGTAGATCTCGAAGATCTTCTCCATCGTCTTCTCCAGTCTGGTTTTCAGGTCGCTGAGGCCGGCGACCCAGGGCTCGGCGTACTTGCTCACCCACCGGTCGTGGACGAGCCGGATCGGCACCGGATTCAGGAAGTGCAGCTTCTCCCTGCCGCGGCGCCGGGTCACCACCAGGCCGGCGTCCTCCAGCACCTTCAAGTGCTTGGCAACCCCGAACCGGCTGATCGGCAACCGAGCCTCCAGTGCGCTCTGGGTCTGGCCGTCCTCGCCGAACAGCTCGTCCAGCAAGCTGCGCCGGGTCGGATCGGCCAGCGCCCGGAACACCGGATCCATCTCGTCGGCGCCGTCCATGGTCCACAACCATAGGTGACCATATGGTCACGTGTCAAGGTTGCGAGGCGACCCGTGCAGTGTGAGATTTCGGTAAGCTTGCAGACGCTCTCGGCGACGTGATGCTGCGGCTCAGCGTTTGCCGACATAAGGAAGGACGGATGTGGTGACCGCACCAGAGGAACGCACCATTCGGGATCTGGTGATACCTCGGCTGCACGCTGCCCGGTGGCCGGCGGATCGCATCGTTCGCGAATACCCGATCACGAACAGCCGCCGTGAGGTCGTCGGCGGCCGGGTACGGCGCGGCATGCCCCTTCGCGCCGACATCGTGCTGAGGCACCCGCAGAGCGGTCATCCGATCAGTGCGGTGGAGGTCAAGAAGACGGCGCGCAGCGAGTACGACGGCGTCACGCAGGCCAAGGATTACGGCACGCGGCTCGGCCTGCCGCTCGTCTACGCCACCAACGGCCGCAAGATCATCGAGATCGACCTGCGGCGTGGAACTCAGCACGAGGTAGCGGCATATCGCAGCGCCGACCAGCTCTGGCAGAACTTCATGGCGGCCGAGGAGATCAACGCCCAGGCGCAGACGTTCTTCTCCATTCCATACAGCCGGGAACTGACGGATTCCAGCACCGGGCTGGTCAAGCAGATGCGGTACTACCAACACGGTGCCGCGCAGGCTGTGCTGCGTGCGATCGCGCGCGGGGATCGCCGGCTGCTCGCAGTACTCGCGACGGGCAGCGGCAAGTCGATGCTGGCTGCGCAGATCAGCAATGTGCTTTGGCAGTCGCGGTGGCCGCGTGGCCCGGAAGCGCCGGACCCGCGACCGCGCATCCTCTACCTGGCAGATCGGGATGTGCTCGTCGCCGATCCGCTGGTCCGTTACTTCACGCCCATCTTCCGTAGCGATGAGGTGCATCGGATACGCCGGGAGCCCCTCGCACACAAGCGCATCTTCTTCGCCCTCTACCAGGCACTGGAGGAGATCTTCGAACAATACGAGCCCGACTTCTTCGACCTCGTGATCGTCGACGAGTGCCACCGCGGCAGCGCCCGCGAGGACGCGGAATGGCGCAAGATTCTCGAGCATTTCGCCGGCGCCGTGCAACTCGGAATGACCGCGACTCCGCGAGTGGACGGCGAGGCGGACAACCTGGCCTATTTCGGTGAACCGGTTTACACGTACTCGCTCCGGCAGGGCATCCAAGACGGATTCCTTGCGCCCTTCCAGACCATCCGGGTGCCGCTGTCCAGCGACGTTGACGGCGTCCACATCCCGGACGGCGTGCTCGACGACGAGGGCGTGGAGATCCCGGAAGGTGAGTACGGCTCGACCCAGTTCGAGCGGACGCTCATCCTTCCGCAGCGCACAGCGGCCGCAGCCCAATTCCTTTCGGATTACCTACGGCGCACTGACCGGCGAGCGAAGACCATCGTCTTCTGCGTCAATCAGGATCACGCAGCCCGTTTCGCGGCTGCGATCGGGAATCTGAACGCGGACCTGGTCGCCGAGATGCCGTATTGGGCGCAGCGCATCACCTCGGACGAAGGAGAGCGCGGGACTGTCCTGCTAGGGCAGTTCCAAGACGGTGACTCACCTTACCCGGTCGTGGTCACCAGCTCGGACATGCTGACGACCGGCGTCGACGTGCCGAACGTCCGGAACCTGGTCTTCTTCTCCCGGGTGCAGTCGACCGCTCGGTTCAAGCAGATGCTCGGTAGGGGAACCAGGCTGGACGAGGAGCGCGGCAAGGAGTTCTTCACCGTTATCGACTTCACCGGAGCTACCGCCAGATTCGCGGATCCGAGCTTTGACGGCCCGGCCATCCGAGTGATCGATGCCGACATCGATCGGGTTCCGGTATCCGGAGACGACCTTGTGATGGACGAGCCGCAGGAGGTCGAGGTCCGCGAGGCAGTCGCAGAATTCATCAC
>DASUAC010000377.1:0-3705 GCA_035763985.1 Jatrophihabitans sp.
GCACACGGTGCTCAAGAGCCAGCTGAGCCCACTTTTCGGCACCGACTGGTCGGGCACGGCGGCGACTCAGTTCGCCGAGCTTTACGAGCAGTTCAACGCCAACGCAGTCGGGCTGACGGAGGCGTTGGACGGCATCGGACGGCTGCTTGCCCAAGCGGGTCAGAGTTATGCCGCGGTGGAGCAGCAGATCGCGTCCTCCTTCCGCCGATGATCCGGCCTACGACGCGGGCGTTACCGTGGTCGCGTGTCCACGCCTGTTCCGGATCCGCTCGTGCTCGTGGAGGGTGCCTATCGGCAGCACTACGAGACCGCGCCCGCACGGGCCTCGATCTCGTTCGTGGGGGTCGAATCGATTGAGATCCTGCGCTACGAGGAGGCCGGTTACCCGGAGCCGCCGGGCCAGGGCAGGCTCGCCGGGCACGGCCCGGAATCGGTCGCCACCAGCTATCTCACCCTGGGCATGTCGCGCCATCCGATGGCCGAGCCCTCGGCGACGATGGTCGATGCGAGCGCCGCGCCTCGAGGCGAGCTCTTGCTGTCGGTGTTGGGACGTCCGGACGACGTGTGGCATCGCTTGGCCGTGCTGGCCGCCGCGCCGGTAGTCGAATCGGCGGTCTATCGGGTAGGGATGCGGGTGGAGCTCGGAGAGCCTTGGTGTGCCGGTTCTCGCTGCGCCGGAGCGGTCGTGGTGCCCGGCCCGCTGGCAGACATCCCGGTGCCCGGCATCTCCGCGGTCACCGTCTTCAGATTGTTGCCTGCGGCGCCCGTCGAACTGGCCTGGGCCCGGGTGCATGGCAGCGAGTCCCTGCTTGCGCAGTGGCGCTCTGCCGGTACGGAATTGCGTGATCTCTATCGGGATCCGGCCGTGCTCCGGTGACCGGCACCGCTCGGTGCGGCCATCGGGCCGGCCGGCAACGACGGAGCGGCTCGTTGAGTGGTCGGTGACCAAGGGCACGTGACGAGCAGATGCCCGGCGCCGCTGGGTCGGGCACGATAGCCACGCAGGGCACATCCGACAGCAGCTCACACCGATGGCGGTGCCGGCACGGTGGTACGCACTCGACCAGCGACGGCACGTTCTTCGACAGCAAGGAGGCGGCGGTGCAGTTCGGTCGCAGTTACGAGGAGTTCGAGGTCGGTGCGGTCTACCGGCACTGGCCGGGCAAGACCATCACCGAAGCAGACGACCATCTCTTCTGCCTGATCACCATGAACCATCACCCGTTGCACCTGGATGCGCACTATGCCGAACAGGCAACGCAGTTCGGGAAGAACGTGGTGGTCGGCAACCTCGTGTACTCGGTATTGCTCGGACAATCGGTGCCCGACATCTCCGGCAAGGCCATCGCCAACCTGGAGATCGAATCGCTGCGCCACGTGGCGCCGACCTTCCACGGTGACACCATCTACGGCGAAACGACCGTGCTGGACAAGTGGGAGTCGAAATCCAAGGACGATCGCGGAGTGGTCTACGTCGAGACCAAGGGCTACAAGCAGGACGGCACCGTGGTGTGCCTGTTCCGCCGAAAGGTGATGGTGCCCAAGCAGAGCTACCTGGATGCTCGAGGCGGCGAGCAGCCTGCTCGCCCAACGCCGGCCAGCTGATGTTCACCGCCCGGCAACGAGCGCGACTGTCCGCCCGCAGGTGACCACCAAGGTCAAGCCGGCAGCAACTGCCATTCGGCCAGCGTCGAAGCCAAGGCCGGGGCAAGCCGCAACCGGTTGAACGATGCCCGGTCGAACCAGCCCACCTCGACGGCGTCGTCCCCGGCACGCAGCGCGCCACCGGTGAGGGTGCAGACGAAGTCGTCGATCACGAAGCGATGGCCACCAGGAGCCGGTCGATGGATGCGGCCGGCCCACCGGTCGACCCGCACCAGCAAGCCGGTCTCCTCGGCCAACTCCCGAACGCAGGCAGCTTCCGCGGTCTCCCCGGGCAGGCACTTGCCGCCGGGCACGCTCCAGGTCAGCGCCGCCGGTTCCCGGCCACGCCGGATCAGCAACAACCGTCGTTGATCGTCGAAGACGATGCCGGCGGCCGCATGGATGTCCATCGAGAACAGAGTCTGCCCGACCGGCGGTCCGAACCGGCCCCGGCGGCCCGTGGAGTTGGGCCCTGGCGTAGGGCACCGGCTGATCATCCGGCGCCGGGTCGGCCGGTCGAGCACCGCGACCGGTGCACGATACGGAACCTGGTCAGCGTTTGACGTCCCGGACGAATCGGAGCACCTTGGGCGGGTGGGAACGTCCTGGTGCCCGCGGTGTGGCGCCGATCTGATCGCCCCGAGCGTCTTCGACAGCGCGTGGCGGTGCAGTACGCACGGCAAGACCCTTCCGCTCACGGTATTCCGGAGGCTGGAGGAGAGCACCATCGCCCACATCCGAGGTCACGCAGAGGTTCCGCTGTGGCTGCCCGACCCCATGCCGTTGGGCTGGCAGTTGTCCGGTCTGGCGGCGGTGGGGGACAGCCGCAGCCGCTATCGGGCGACGGTCGCCGCCTTCCGCGGCCCTGCGCCGTTGGGCGGTCTGGGCGAGTGGCTGATCGTGGCGGAGGAGCCGGCGATCGGGCTCGGCGCGGGCTACGCCGGCGGCGGCGCCGACACTCCGCAGGAGGCGGCCGGCGGCCTGACCGCAGCGAAGATCCTGGTCCGCGGCCACCTCAGCTCGATCTGGCCGGTGCCGGGTACCGCCAGCGACCGTAGCGCCTATGTCGGCGAGGCGGCCGGCATCTGGCTCTGGCTCATCGGGCTGCCGGCCGATGCCGGTTACGCGGTACTGGAGAACCTCGCCATCTCCGACCTGCGCCATCGGCACGTCCGGACGGCGCCGCCCGGGGCCAGATCGCGCTGGCTGCGCCCCGGCCGATCGGTGCCGGATCCGACCGCCGCCAGCGGAGAGCCCGCTGCCGGCGGAGAGCCCGCCGCCCGAGGCCGGGCCAACCCGGCTGGGAAGGCGGCCAAGACCGACCCGGCAGCCAAGACCGACCCGGCAGCCAAGGCCGACCCGCCAGCCAAGGCCGACCCGCCAGCCAAGACCCATCCGGCCGGAGCCGACGAGGGCTCGGCCGGTCAGCCGCACTCGACCGGTGAGGACGATTCCCAGCCGTAGGTGAACTCCGCACGGCTCCGCACAGCCCCGAGCGGCTCCGCACGGCTCTGGGCGGCTCGGGACGGGTGAGCCTGGCGACCGGCGGCAGCGGTAGCCGGACGCCGTCCTCCGGATGACCGACGGCGATGGGCCAGTAAGCTCTGCCGGATGATCGACCTGCACTGCCACAGCACGGCCAGCGACGGCACCGACCAGCCGGGTGAGCTGGTCCGCAATGCGGTGGCGGCGGGTCTGACCACGATGGCGATCACCGATCACGACACCACCGGCGGCTGGGCCGAGGCTGCCGATGCCGTCCGGCAGTTGGATGTCGAATTCAGCCTGGTGCCCGGCGCGGAATTCTCCTGCGTCTACCGCGGAGATGACGACGATCCGATCAGCCTGCACCTGCTCGGCTACCTCTTCGACCCCGCGGCACCCGGCCTGAAGGGTGAGCGGGCACGGTTGCGGGAGAACCGCCTCGGCCGCGGCGAGGCGATCGTGAACAACCTGATCCAGGCGGGATACCCGATCCACTGGGAACAGGTGCGGGCGATCGCCGGACAGGGTGCGGTCGGCCGGCCACACATCGGCCAGGCGTTGGTCGAGGCGGGTGTC
>DASUAC010000378.1:0-5748 GCA_035763985.1 Jatrophihabitans sp.
CGCGGTCCAGGCCTGCTGGACCGCGGTGGCGGCGTCGGAGAACGCGCTGAGCTTGGCGTTGATGGCCTGATAGGCGCTGATCACGTGCTGCTCACCGGCCAGCTGGTTCTTCAGCGCGGTCTGCGGCTGCGCAGCCACCGCCATCAGCTGGGAGATCAACGAGGTGGTGTCGATACCGGACGACAGTCCGCTGATCGAGAAGGCGCTCACCGGTATTTCCTCCGTGCTAGAAACGAGCGCTCGGCCGTGGCCGGGACGTCTGCAATCCCGACCACGACCGAGCAGTCCACGCGGCAACAGTCGCGGTGTGCCGCCGCCGGTGCAGGTCGCGCCGGCGGCGGTTCGCTACTACTGCAGCAGCTTCAGGATGGCCTGCGGGGCGGAGTTGGCCTGGGCCAGCACCGAGGTGGCAGCCGAGGTCAGGATTTGCGCCTGGCTCATCGCCGTGACCTCCGTCGCCAGGTCGGCGTCGGTGATGTTCGAACGCGACGCGGTCACGTTCTGGATCGTGGTCTGCAGGTTGTTGATGGTGTAACCGAGCTGGTTCTGGGTGGCACCGATCTGGGACCGGGAGGCCGACACCGCGGCGATCGCGGCGTCGATCGTGGTGATCGCGCTCTGAGCACCGGCGGTGGTGGAGACGTCGACCGCGTTCACGCCCAGGGTGGTGGAGTCCGCCGAGGTGAGGCTCAGGGTCAGCTGCTCGTTGGCGCTGTTGTTCGCACCGACCTGGAAGACGCCGGCGTAGGTGCCGTCCAGCAGCTTGGTGCCACCGAAGGCGGTGGTCTTGGAGATGTTGTCCAGCTGGGTGTTCAGGTTGGTGATCTCGGACTGCGCAGCGGACTGCGCGGCTGCGTCCTGCGAACCGCCGTTGGCGGCCTGCACGGCCAGGTCACGCTGACGCTGCAGGATCTGCTGCACCGTGTTCAGTGCACCGTCGGCGATCTGGGCGACGTTGGTGCCGTCCTGCGCGTTGCGCACCGCCTGGGTGAGGCCGTTGATCTGCGAGGTCAGGCCCTGGCTGATGGACAGGCCGGCCGCGTCGTCGGCCGCCTTGTTGATCCGCAGACCGCTGGACAGCTTCTCGAACGCGTCCTGCAGCGAAGCCTGGTTGGCCGACAGGTTGCCGTAGGCGTTGAGCGCCCCGACGTTGGTGTTGATGCGGAGACTCATTGGGTTTCCTCCTGAAACGTGAGAGTCGATTGCCTTCGGCCCGCACCGTGCGAGCCGCCGCCGTCCATCCGTGGATCGGCTTCGTAGATAGCTTCGGCGGCCGGGCCGGTGACTTGAGGTGTTAGTGGTAAAAATGGTGCGAGGCCGGTCCAAGACCGGCCTCGCGTCAGTATTCGATTGTCGCCGGGCTCAGCGCCGGGCACCGCGGCTATATATACGTACCGCGCTCAGGCGATCGACGTGTGGCTGCCGCGGGCGACCTCGCCGAACGCGTTGGACATCTGCAGCCGGCTCACCAGGTTGCCCCGGGCCGCGACCGCGGCCGCGTAGCTGGCGACCTTGGCACCGCTGCGGCCGGTCGGCTCCGGCACCGGCGCGGCGTCCGGTTCGGCAGCGGCCATGCCGTGCCGCAGCAGCTTGAGCGCCTCGGCCCGCAGCTGGGAGATCCGGGACTCGGTGACGCCGAGCTCGGCGGCGATGTCGGCCATCTGCCGCTGCTCGAAGAAGTAGGCCTGCACCACGTGCCGCAGCCGGTCCGGCAGCTCGGCGATGGCGTCGTGCAGGTAGCCGAGCTGCTCCCGGTCGACGACCAGTTGCTCCGGGCCGCGCTGGGCGTCCGGCACCATCGCGGCACCGGTCTCCGGCGCGAAGCCCTGCAGGCTCAGCACGCTGGCCCGGTGCACGTCGGCGTCGATGCTGCCCAGCTCGGACACGCTGACCCCGAGCACCTCGGCCACCTCCTGCGGGCGGGGTGAGCGGCCCAGGCTGACCGACAGCTGGTTGCGGGCCGCCTCGACCTCGCGGGCCCGGCCGCGTACCGAGCGGCTGGCCCAGTCCATCGAGCGCAGCTCGTCGACCAACGCACCCCGGATCCGGATGGCGGCGAACCGGGCGAACGGCACCCCGCGTCCCTCGTCGTAACTCTGTGCGCTCAGCACCAGGGCTGCCATGCCGGCGGAGGTGAGGTCGTCGCGGCCGATGTGGGCCGGCAACCGGGTCATCGTCTCGCGGACGATATGCCCGACCAGGGCGAGGTTCTCACGGACGAGCGCCTCCACCACCGGGTCCGTGGCCCGGATGTCGGCGGATGCCGTCCGACCGGACGCAGCCCGGCTGGTGGCCTTGGTCGTCGAAGTCATCGTCATCGGTCAGCTCATCTCTTGCAGCGGTCTAGCCGTCGAGTCTTGCCTGGCGAGTCCTACACATTAGGTTTCTGCTAGTTCAGCTCCCTAACACGGGCTTAATGTATTGCCTGCGTAAAGGAATGCCTACCCAGAGTTATGTGATCTCAGTCACAGGGCCGTATCTACGGCGTGTCGCATGTCGCTCTCTGGATGCGCGACGTATCGCTGCTGGACGTACCGAGAGCGCATCGCCGAGCCGCCGCCGGAGTCCGGTCGGGGCGGCCCGTCAGGGGCCGGCAGCAGGTTCAAGTACGCCCGCCGGATGCCGATCTACTCCTTGTACCTGAAGGGAGTGGTGAGGTAGTCAGGATGAAGACGACTACGGGAAGTACAGCGATGGGGTTCGCCGAGGTTTCGACGATGCTGTGGCGCGAACGTGATGCGCTGCAATTGCTGCTTTTCAAGCTGGTCGAAGAGCAGTTGATCGTCAGCTCCGGCCGCGCTCGCTGGCTCCCGCAGGCCAACGAGGAGATCGAGTTCGCGCTCGAACAGCTGCGTGGCACCGAGGTGCTGCGGGCGGCCGAGACGGATGCGATCGCCGAAGAACTCGGCCTGCCCTCCCCCGCCACCCTGACCCAACTGGAAGCCGCGGCGGACGAGCCCTGGGCGACCCTGTACGGCGAGCACCGGCGCGCCCTGCTGGAACTCATCACCGAGATCGAGCAGGTGACCGCGGAGAACCGGAAGCTGCTGGCCGCCGGCGCTCGGGCGATGCGCGAGACGCTGCTCTCGGTGTCCCAGACCGTGCAGACCTACGACGCCCGTGGCGCCGCACGGAACACCGAGGCCGGCCCGATGCTGATGGATGAGCAAGCATGAGCTCGTTCTCGGGCCTGACCGACGCGCTGACCGCGCTGAACGCGGCGCGGTACGCCCTCGACGTCACCGGCCAGAACATCTCCAACGCCAACACGCCCGGCTACGTCCGGCAGCGTGCCGAGCTGGCCGAGGCCGGCCCGGTGCCCGGGGTGGCGGCGCTGTACGCGACCCAGCACGCCGACAGTACGGCCTCGGTGACCGGCACCTCCCGTCTCAACGATCCGGTGGTTGATATGCGAGCCCGCAGCGAGCATGGCCGCAACGGATACCTGCAGACCACGGCGAGCACCCTTTCCGCGGTGGAGGATCTGTTCAACGAGCCGAGCGACACCGGGCTGGCCGAGCAACTCAACGACTTCTGGAACTCGTGGGCGGCCGTGGCCAACAACCCCGGCGACAGCGCGGCCCGCAACGTGGTGCTGCAGAAGGCGGCCGCGGTGGCCGGCACCCTGAACGAGGCCAGTTCGGCGCTCGGCCGGCTGAGCCAGTCGCTGACCGACCAGGCCAACGCCACGATTACCCAGATCAACACCGCGACCAGCCAACTTGCCCAGTTGAACAGCGCAATCGCGGTCGGCACCGCGACCGGCGCCACCGACAACCAGCTGCTGGACCAGCGCGACGGCCTGCTGATGAAGCTGTCCGACCTGGCCGGCGCGCAGGCCAGCCTCAATCCCGACGGGACCGCGACGGTCACCATCGGCGGCCAGACCGTCGTCAGCTCGACCACCGCCACCGCGGTCTCGGTCGACCCGAGCAACAACCTGTTGGTGGGCGGCTCCCCAGCCGGCACCGCCGGCGGCCAGCTGCAGGGTCTGCTGGACGGGCTGACCACCACATTGCCCAATTACAGCGGGCAACTGGACGCGGTGGCGGCGGCGCTGGCCGGCACCACCAACGCGGCCCAGACGGGTGGGTACGACCTGGCCGGAAACCCGGGCGGCCCGCTGTTCGCCGGCGGCACCGCGGGCACCATCAGCGTGGCGGTCACCGACCCGACCAAGCTCGCCGCCTCCGGCACGCCCGGTGGCAACCTGGACGGCTCGGTCGCGCTCGCGATGTCCCAGCTGGGCAACGCGCCGGCCGGTGCGGACACCAGCTACCGGACGCTGATCGGCACGCTGGCCACCGACTCCCAGCGGGCCGGCCAGCAGTCGGCCGTCCAGCAGTCGGTCACCGACAGCGTCGACGCGCTGGCCCAGTCCTCGGCCGGGGTCAGCATCGACGAGGAGACCACCAACCTGCTCACCTACCAGCGGGCCTACCAGGCCAGCTCGCGGGTGCTCACCACGGTGGACGAGACGCTGGACCAACTGATCAACCACACCGGACGGGCGGGGCTGTAGCGACCATGTTGCGGGTTACCGAGGGATCCACCAGCCGCGGAGCGCTGGTCGGGCTGCAGGCCAGCGCCGGACGGCTGTCCGCGCTGCAGCAGCAGCTGTCGTCCGGCAGGCAGATCACCAAGCCGTCGGACGATCCGACCGGGACGGTGAGCGCGCTGCAACTGCGCTCGCAGCTCAAGCAGCTCACCCAGTACCAGGCCAGCGCCACCGACGCGCTGGGTTGGCTGACCACCGTGGACAGCGCCTACTCCAGCATCAGCAGCCAACTGCAGCAGGTGCGCACCCTGGTGTTGCAGGGCATGAACACCGGCACCAACAGCGCCACCTCCAACCAGGCGCTGGCCCAGCAGGTGGACCAGGCCCGTTCCTCGCTGCTGGCGCTGGCCAACGCCAGCTACCTCGGCCGTCCGGTGTTCGGCGGCACCACCGCCGGCACGGTGGCCTTCGACAACACCGGTGCCTACGTCGGGGACACCGGCACGGTCAGCCGGACGGTCGGGCCGAACACCACGATCGACCTGAACACCCCCGGCACCACCGCATTCGGGCCGAACGGCTCCAACCTGTTCGACCTGCTGTCCACCATCTCCACCGACCTGGTCAGCAACCCCACCGGCCTCGGCGCCGACCTGACCGCGTTGGACGCCAGGCAGGTGGCGATCACCGGAGACCAGTCCCTGGCCGGCGCTAAGTATCAGAGGATCCAAGGCGTGCAGACGACCAGCAGTACCAACACGATCCAGCTGAAGTCCCAGCTGTCGGATCTGCAAGACATCGACCTGGCGGACATGGCCGTTCAGGTGAGTTCCGCCAACGCGGCCTACCAGGCGGCGTTGGCCACGACGGCGAAGATCAGTCAGATCTCGCTCCTGGACTTCTTGAGGTAGATGTGACCAGCACCCTGCACGAGCGGCCCGCGACGCTGCCGGCCCAGATCACCTTCACCGCGCCGATCCCGGGCTTCGAGGCCGAGCGGGAGTTCGACGTCGCCGCGCTGGACGCGCACGGCGTGCTGTACACCCTGCGGTCCCGGCGCACCGCGGGCCTGCGGTTCGTGGTGGCCGCCCCCGGGCGGTTCTTCCCGGACTACAAGCCGTCCCTGATGCCGGCCGACGTCGCCGCGCTCGGCGTCACCGACGGTGACGAGGTGCTGCTGCTGGTGGTGGTCACGGTGACGAACTCGATCGCCGATGCCACCGCCAACCTGCTGGCGCCGATCGTCATCG
>DASUAC010000379.1:0-4202 GCA_035763985.1 Jatrophihabitans sp.
CGATGACGTCGTGGTACAGCGGCCACAGCGTGGCGTTGGAGAAGCCCTCGTAGTAGTCGCGGACCTCGTCCTCGCTGAGCGCGATCACGACCAGCCGCATGCCGCTGGAGTCGAACGACTCGTTCGATTCCCCGGCGGTGCCGGACCAGCCGACCCAGGCGCCGTCCGTCTTCTGCATCACCGGCTCCAGCGCGGTGACCAGCCCACCCGGGCTGCGCCGCCAGTGGCTGGTCCCGTCCGGCTCGGTCACCCGGTCCACCGGGAGCCGGTTGGCCACGATGATGAAGTCGTACTCGCCGGCTGGCCTGGCCTCACGCTGCCCGGCCGGACCGGGCCCGTTGCTGGTCACGTGCTTACCTTCCGTAGCTACGTACTGCGTACGGACCGGCTCGTTGCTCGACCGTCCGATCTGCGCGTACCTCGCAATCGGCCAGCCTATCGAACCCGGCCGGCGGCGCGACGCACCAGGATCGGCGAGGGGGTAGGTTGCGGCACGGCGGTTCGTTAAGGTGATGCCTCGAACTAGGCCATTGACCTGGCCATGATCAGTCGGCGAATAGGTACTTCCCGCGCAAGGTACTTTGCCGCACATCGAGAGGATCGAAGGTGGCGGTAAGTGATCAGCAGGGCTGGCCCGGCGCGCTGGAGTTGGCCACTCAGTTCGCGGATCTGGCCCGCGAACTGCGGCGCCTGGACGGCCAGGACGCGACCCTGAACGGTATCGTGCAGGCCGGGCTGCGCGTCGTGCCGGGTGCCGAGGCGGCGGGAATCACGGTGATGCGGGGCAGCCAGTTCCGGACCGTGGCACCGAGCGGCGAGTTGCCGCGGCAGGTGGACGCGATCCAGTACGAGCTGCGCTCCGGTCCCTGCGTCGACGCCATCGTCAGCGAGACCACCTTCCGGGCCGGTGACCTGGAACGGGATCCGCGCTGGCCGACCTTCGGCAAACGGGCCGCGGTCGAGCTCGGTGTGCGCAGCATGCTGGCCATGCGGCTGTTCATCGCCGACGGCAGCCGCGAGGACACCATCGGCGCGTTGAACCTGTATTCGACCCAGTACGAGGCCTTCAGCGAGCTGAGCGAGATGCTGGGCTGCGTCTTCGCCACGCACGCCGCGATCGCGGTGGACGGGGCCCAGGCCAGTGAGCAGGTGGCGAACCTGACGGTGGCCCAGGAGTCCAACCGGGAGATCGGGATGGCCATGGGAGTGCTGATGAGCCGGCACCGGCTGACCCAGTCCCAGGCCTTCGACCTGCTGCGGATGGCCAGTCAGCATTCGCACCGCAAGCTGCGCGAGATCGCCTCCGATGTGGTGCAGACCGGCATGCTGGACTTTCCGGCCGAACCGGTCTGACTTATCGCGTCACGGCGTCACGGCGCCACCGAGCCGCTCGTGCTGCCGTCGGGCTGACGTACTGCTCGGGCTGACGTACTGCTCGTGCTGTCGCCGGGCTGACCCGGCGGGTCAGCGCAACCGGGCCCGTTGCTCCCCGTCCAGCGGCGCCAGCCGGGCGCTGGCCACGGTGACGCTGGCATCCGGATGCACGGTCGTGGTGTCCACGGTCAGCTCGCCGGTCTTCCGGTCGATGCTGATCAGCACGAACGGGGCGTCGTTGCGCGGGGTGGACAGCCCGCCTAGCCCGTCGTTGGCACCGTGCCCGCCGGTACTGCCCAGCACGATCTCGCGCACCGTGCCGTCCGGCGTGGTGATGTCCCGGCTCGGCTCGCCGGTGTAGGAGTGGCCGCCGATCACCAGCGGCACGCAGCCGGAGGAGATCACCGGCCCGAGCAGCTCGGTGTCATGAGCGAACACCGCGAACGGACGGTCCGCGCAGGCCCGGTCCCGGAGCACGGTGGCCTGGCTGTCGGTGGTGACCTCCGGGTCGATCAGCCGGGCGGCCTCGCCGAAGTTCACGATGTACGGGCTGTTCATGCCGATCATCCGGATTCCCGCCACCTGGTGCGGCTCGCCGTCGGCCAGATTGATGTGCAGCTTGCGGGCGTAGCCGGCCACCGCCGGGGTGTCGTGCCGGCCGAGCGAGCTGTAGACCGGGATGCTGCCCGCGTAGTGCGCCAGCACCTGCACCGTGTAGCTCTTCAGGTAGGACAGGTACGCCTCCTGCGCCGTGCCGGTCGCGGTCAGGTCACCCAGGTTGATGATCGCGTCGGCGTGCACCCGCTGGGCGGTCTCCCCCACGATCCGGGCCATCCCGCTGGTGCCCTGCAGGTCGTCCAGCACCGCCAGCCGCACGATGTCCGGATCATGCGGCAGTTCGGCCGCCCCGTACTGGTACTGGTAGGCGGCGTCCCGGTTGGCCGAGACCAGGTCGTAGAAGGTCTGCTCGCTGCGGCTGAGCGCGTCGATGCTGGTGGCTGCCTCGCGGATCAGCGGGCTGAACGGCCCGGTCAGCTGCCAGCCGGCCAGGAACGTACCCGCCAGCTGCGGGTCCGACCGGATCGCCCCGGCATGGTTGCTGAGCGGCGAGGCCAGGTAGCCGGCCGGCACGATCAGCGCCAGCGCGGCCACCGCGGCGGTGACCCGGACCGTCCGCTGCTCGATCTCCAGCAGCGGCGGCAACGGGCGCAGTTCCCGCAGCTGCGCCGAACGCCGCCGCAGGTAGCACAGGCCGAGCACCTCGACCGCCGCGACCAGGTACGCGGCGACGCAGAACACCGTGCCGTAGTACCGGACCACGCCGCCGGTCAGCCGGCGCAGCTCGGCCTGCCGGGCCTGCCGGTCACCGAACAGGTGGCCGAGCACGTCGATGGTGGCCGGGTCCAGCGCCCCCCGGCTGTCGAAGAGGCTCAGGTTCAGGTCACTCGGCCGGACGGTGACCCCGATCGGCTTGCCGGCCACCGTGGGCGCCTTGGTGCGCAGGCCGCCGAGCAGCGCCGAGTCGACCTGGACGCTGCCGCCGGGAGCCAGCCGGACCTCGACGTCCAGCCCGTCCAGGCCGACGTCGCTGATGTGCGCCGGTGGCGCCAGCGACACCGCGAGCACGCCGGCCGCCGGCGGGGTGAGCAGCATCGCCAGCACCAGCAGCGCCCGGCGCAGGTGATGTTGACCGACGAGCCGCACCCGAACCAGGGTAACGACGGCCCTCGAGGCGGCGGTGGCATCCGCCGGACCCACCGGCCATGCTGGAGGCATGCCAGCTGCCCATCAGGTGCCCGATCCCGCCGCGTCGGCTCCCGATCCCGCCGCGTCGGCTCCCGATCCCGCTGCCTCGGCTCCCGATCCCGCCGCGTCGGCTCCCGGCCCGGCTGCGCCGATCCCGGATCCGGCGGCGTTGGCCGAGGCGTTGCGTACCACCGGCTACCTGCCGGACGACGGCTTGGCCACCGCCGCGTACCTGGCCCTCCGGATGCACCGGCCGCTGTTCCTGGAGGGCGACGCCGGGGTGGGCAAGACCAGCCTGGCCCAGGCGCTGGCCGAGGTGACCGGCGCGGAGCTGGTCCGGCTGCAGTGCTACGAGGGCATCGACGCCGCCCAGGCGCTCTACGACTGGGACTTCGCGCGCCAGATCCTGCACCTGCGGGCCGCCGAGAGCGCCGCCGATCCGGCCGACCCGGATGCGCTGGAACGCTCGCTGTACAGCAGGCGGTTCCTGATCGCGCGGCCGATCCTGCGGGCGCTGGAGCACAGCCCGTCGGTGCTGCTGATCGACGAGATCGACCGGGCCGACGACGAGTTCGAGGCGTTCCTGCTCGAGGTGCTGGCCGACAACGCGGTCAGCATCCCGGAACTGGGCACCATCCGGGCGGACCGGCCGCCGGTGGTAGTGCTCACCTCCAACCGCACCCGGGAGGTGCACGACGCGCTCAAGCGACGCTGCCTGTACCACTGGGTGGCCCATCCGAGCTTCGAACGCGAGGTGGCGATCCTGCGCCGGCGGCTACCCGAGATCACCGAGTCGCTGGCCCGCGAGGTGGCCCGGGCGGTGCGCCGGATGCGCGAGGTGGACCTGCTCAAGCCGCCCGGGGTGGCCGAGTCGATCGACTGGGCGCAGGCGCTGCAGCTGCTCGGTGCGCGCAGCCTGGACCCGGAACTGGCCGCCGCCACGCTGGGCGCGGTGCTGAAGTACCAGGAGGACGCCGCCCGGATCCGCGACACGGTGTTGGCCGAGCTGGCCGGATGACCGGGGTTCAGGCCGGCGCCGCGCGGGATTTCACCGAGATCGCCGTGGGTTTCGCCCGGACGCT
>DASUAC010000380.1:0-7917 GCA_035763985.1 Jatrophihabitans sp.
GTTGACGAAGGTCACCCGGTGCCGAGCAGCCAGTTCGGCGACTGCGTCGGTCAGCGCGGCACCTCGGCGATGGATGATGCGGCCGAACGGCAGCCGGTCGGACGGGTCGGCGCAGGCAAGCAGCAGCCGCCGCACCCCGGCGTCCAGCACCTGCCGGACAGCCAGTTCGGTGAGCTCCAACAACTGTCTCAGTTCGACACTCGGCCGCATCAGGTCGTTGCCGCCGCCGTTGAAGGTCATCAGGGTGGGCGTCGGGGTGAGTCCGAGCGCGGCCGGTACCTGTTCGCGGACGATCGATTCCAACAGCCGGCCACGGACCGCCAGGTTCGCGTAGTGCACCAGCTCACCGGTGCGGCCCAGGCACTCGGCGACCAGATCGGCCCAGCCACGCGCCGTGCCGTCCGGCAGTTCGTCGCCGATGCCCTCGGTGACGCTGTCGCCGATCGCCACGTACCGCATAGGAATTCAGACGTTACCCAGCCGATGCAGGTGAATCACGACCGGGACGCGGCGTGCGCTCAGCCGGCAGCTTCGGTCTCGGCCAGCCATTGGCGCAGCAACGTCAGGAAGTCATCCGGACGCTCCAGCGACGGCAGGTGCGCCACATCCGGCCACTCCACCTGCCGTGCCTGCGGTAGTCCGGCGGTCATCCGCGCCGCGGTCTCGAGGATGGCGTCGAGATCCTGCGCCCCGACCAGCACCAGGGTGGGCACCTCCACCTCACTCAACCGCTCCAGCGCCGGCGGATCCAGCTCGGCCTCGGTCACCTCGTCCCAGGTGGCGGTGAGCTCGAACGCCAGGCGCTGCATGGCCGCCACCTTCCCGCGAGTGGCTGCGGCCACCGTCCCGGGCGCACGATGCGGTCCGTCCACCCACCAGCGCAGGTTGGCCTCTACCGCGGCCTCGAGGTCGCCGTCGGCCAGCGCACCGCCCTCGGCGGCGAAGAACTCCGTCAGCTGCGGTGTCGCCTCGGCGATCAGCGAACCGCCGGGGGCGCTCAGGAACAGGCTTTGCGCCAGGCCGGGCCGAACCAAGGCTGCCTCGACCGCGACCCCGGCCCCGAATGAGGCACCGACCAGGTGGCACCGGTCGACGCCGGCGTGGTCGAGGCAGTCGAGCAGGTCGTCCACCGGCGACAGCGAGCCAGCCGGAAGTTGGCCGGATTCGCCGAAGCCGCGCAGGTCCAGCCGCAGTACGTTGCGGTCGGCCGTCAGCGCCAGCCACTGCGGGTCCCACATCCGCCGATCGCCCACACCGGCATGGA
The DNA here is from genome assembly GCA_035763985.1 of Jatrophihabitans sp. Taxonomy (GTDB): domain Bacteria; phylum Actinomycetota; class Actinomycetes; order Mycobacteriales; family Jatrophihabitantaceae; genus Jatrophihabitans_A. The sequence goes on from DASUAC010000380.1 coordinate 1,265, forward strand.
TAAGCACGATGGGTACCTGGCCGGTCGGACCGGCGCGGTCATAGGCGATGCCAGAGGTCGAACGGAGCGTCATCAGATCCTGCAGCGTCATCAGATCCTGTCGTGTCGCGGGGCGGACAACACTCAACCCGACCGAGCCGCCGCGCCGCAACCCATTTCACGCTCGTCGGATGAATCGCGTTCCCGGACGTTGAAGCGGAACTCGATGGGTCACGGCTCTGGCGTCTCGGCTTCACGCAGCTCGCATCTATCGATCCAGCGCGCCAGAGTGCTGAGTATCGCCAGTTGTTCCAGTGCCTCCTGAACGGACGTGTCGCTCGTGCTATGCGTCGCCGGGTTCCGGATCGCCATGAAACAACCTTGGCTGAATTGCAGAAGTCCGGAACGCATAGCCTTCACGGTTAGATCTGTGTCGTCCCCTGGCCAGCGAAGTCGCGGCTTGCTTATCTCTGGCGGGCTGGCAGAGAAGGCTTGGCCCATAAGAGCACTGTCCGACACGTCCCTCCGCCCGGTGAGGTCTTGAACATGGGCATTGAGAAACGTAGCCGCACGCTGTACAGCCGGACCGTGATGGCCGTCATGCCACAGCTTCGATGCTGCGTCCCAAACCAACGGGTGCAGCGAGTCGGCAGCCATCGTTGGCGCTGACGTACCCGTGGTGTGCCGCGCCGTCTCTGCCCCGGTTGCGAGGTGTCCGAGTGCACGCCGTGCCAAGTCAAGCCCACTTTGCAACTCGACGAAGTTGTGCTGACCGAACGGACGCACGAGCGCTTCGACCGTGTCCAGCCCCAGAACTACCTTGATCACGCGGCGAGTTTGGACTTCGCGTTCCAGCAGGGCATCGGTCTTCGGGCCTGAGGTACAGAATTGGAACTCGCGACGACCTCTGCCGTCCATCAACGCAGCGTCAGCATGCGCGACCCACCACTCGAGCACCTCCTTGGCCCACGCGGGATCGACCCTTTGCGGCATAGCGCTATTACCCTCCGCCAGTCCCTGAAGGCCTACACGTTGAAGCGGAACTCCACCACGTCGCCGTCGGCCATCACGTAGTCCTTGCCCTCGATCCGGACCTTGCCGCGCGCCTTGGCCTCGGCGATCGAACCGGCCGCCACCAGCTCGTCGTAGGAGACCACCTCGGCCTTGATGAAGCCGCGTTCGAAGTCGGTGTGGATCACCCCGGCGGCCTGCGGCGCGGTGGCGCCCTTCGGGATCGTCCAGGCCCGGGCCTCCTTCGGCCCGGCGGTCAGGTAGGTCTGCAGCCCCAGGGTGTCGAAGCCGACCCGGGCCAGCTGGTCCAGCCCCGATTCCTCCACGCCCATCGACTGCAGCAGCTCCAGCGCCTCGTCCGGTTCCAGCTCGACCAGCTCGGCCTCGGTCTTGGCGTCCAAGAAGATCGCCTCGGCCGGTGCGACCAGATCCCGCAGCGAGCCGATGAACTCGGCGTTGCCCAGCTCGGCCGGATCCACGTTGAACACGTACAGGAACGGCTTGGCGGTCATCAGGTGCAGCTCGCGCAGCGGTGCCGGATCCAGTCCGGAGCCGAAGACGGTCAGGCCCTTCTCCAGCACCGAAGCGGCTTCCCGGACCGCGGCCAGCTGCGGTTGCTTCTCCTTGTTCGTCCGGGCTTCCTTCTCCAGCCGCGGCAGCGCCTTCTCGATCGTCTGCAGATCGGCCAGGATCAGCTCGGTGTTGATCGTCTCGATGTCGTCGGCCGGCGACACCTTGCCGTCCACGTGCACCACGTCCGGGTCGGTGAACGCCCGGATGACCTGGCAGATGGCATCGGCCTCGCGGATGTTGGCCAGGAACTTGTTGCCCAGTCCGGCTCCCTCCGAGGCGCCCTTCACGATGCCGGCGATGTCGACGAAGCTCACCGTCGCGGGCAGCACCCGGGCCGATGAGAACAGCTCGGCCAGCACCGCCAGCCGGGGATCCGGCACGCCGACCACCCCGACGTTCGGCTCGATGGTCGCGAACGGGTAGTTCGCGGCGAGCACGTCGTTACGGGTCAGCGCATTGAACAGGGTGGACTTGCCGACGTTGGGCAGTCCGACGATGCCGATTGTGAGAGCCACGAGTTGCCAGTCTACGAAAGCGGCTTGACGAGGATTTCGCCGTACGGGCAAAATTCTACACGTGAGGAATTTATCGGCGGTTGAAGTGCGGGAACTGACCGTGGTTCGCGGCGGCCGGCTGGCCCTGGACCGGCTCTCGCTCGACGTCCGGGCCGGCTCGGTGACCGGCCTGATCGGCCCGAGCGGCTGCGGCAAGACCACGCTGATCCGCGCCGTCGCCGGCATCCAGCTGATCCGCTCCGGCCGGGTGACGGTGCTCGGCGAACCGGCCGGCTCGGCCCGGCTGCGCGGCCGGTTCGGCTACTCCACCCAGAGCATGGCGGTGTACCCGGACCTGACCGTGGAACAGAACCTGCGCTACTTCGCGACCCTGGCCGGCGCCGACCAGCAGTCGGTCGAGGATGCGCTGCGCGACGTCGAGTTGGCCGATCGGCGCAGCCAGCTGACCGGCAACCTGTCCGGCGGCCAGCGGGCCCGGGTGTCGCTGGCCGCCGCCCTGCTCGGCGCCCCGGAGCTGCTGTTGCTCGATGAGCCCACGGTCGGCCTGGACCCGGTGCTGCGCCGTCAGCTCTGGCAGCTCTTCCAGCGGCTGGCCGACGGCGGGGTCACCCTGCTGGTGTCCAGCCACGTGATGGACGAGGCGGCCCGCTGCCAGCGGGTGCTGTTGTTGCGGGACGGCCGGCTGGTCGCCGACGAAACCCCGGACGGCCTGCGCGAGCACACCGGCCAGGACGACCTGGAGCAGGCCTTCCTGACGCTGGCCGAACGATCCGGGCAGGCCTCGTGAGCGCCGTCCGCACCCTGGCGACCGCCCGCCGGGTGCTGCAGCAGCTCTCGCACGACCGGCGCAGCATCGCGCTGCTGCTGGCAGTTCCGTCGCTGCTGCTGGTGCTGTTCAAGTACGTCTATGCCGCCGGCAGCCAGCCCTTCGACCGGCTCGGACCGCAGCTGCTCGGCATCTTCCCGTTCATCGTGATGTTCCTGATCACCTCGGTGACCATGGTGCGCGAGCGCACCTCCGGCACCCTGGAGCGGCTGCTCACCACGCGGCTGCAACGCGGCGAGCTGATCGCCGGCTACGGCCTGGCGTTCGGCCTGGCCGCGACCGCGCAGGCGGTGATCACCGCAGCGGTCGCGCTCGGGCCGCTGCAGCTGGACGCACATCATGCCGCGGTGATCGGGGTGTTCGCCGTGCTGGACGCGTTGCTCGGCACCGGCCTCGGCCTGCTGATGTCGGCCTTCGCGGTCACCGAGTTCCAGGCGGTGCAGTTCATGCCGGCCGTGGTGCTGCCGCAACTGCTGCTGTGCGGCCTGCTCAACCCGCGCTCGGCGATGTCGGCTCCGCTGCGCTGGACCTCCGATGTGCTGCCGCTGAGCTATGCCACCGACGGCATCAGCAACGCGGCCGGCCGGCCGAGCCTGGTCGGCTCGGTCTACGCCGACGCGGCGGTGGTGTTCGGCAGCCTGCTGCTGGCGGTGCTGCTGGCCGGCGGCACCCTGCGTCGGCGTACCCCCTGATGACGGAAGGCACCCGCCGCCGTGGCCGGCCGCGCGCCGACCGGGCCGGGGACACCCGGCAGCGGCTGATCGCGGCGGCCCGCGGGCGGTTCGCGGCCGACGGCTACCAGCGCGCCTCGCTGCGGGCCATCGCCGCCGATGCCGGGGTGGATGCCAGCCTGATCCGGCATTACTTCGGCGACAAGTCGGGCCTGCTGGTGGCCAGCATGCAGTTGCCGGTCAACCCGGCGGAGATCCTGCGCTCGGTGATCGCCGACGGTCCGGACGGTCTCGGCCGCCGGCTGGTCGAAGCCTTCCTGACCTCCTGGGATCCGCACCGCGAGGTGATCGCGGGCCTGGTCCGCACCACCTTCGCCGACACGGCCGTGCTGCCGCCGACCCTGCAGGTGGTACGCGGCGTGGTGGTCGCCGCGTTGTGTGAGGTGCTCACCGGCCGCGACGCCGAGCTGCGTGCCGAGCTGATCGCCGGCCAACTGCTGGGCCTGGCCATGCTGCGCTACGTCCGGCCGCTGGATCCGCTCGCCTCGGCGCCGCGGGCCCGGGTGATCGACTGGTACGCCCCCGCGGTGCAGCGGCTGGTCACCCCGAGCTGAGCCGGCGAACGAAATCGAGAAACTTAGGGCAATTAACTATAACTAACATGCTATGTTTCGTTATGCTCCAGGCACGGCCGGCCGGCCATCCGGGTTGACACGCGGCCGGACCGTCCGCGCGCTGCCGGACGGACTCCCATCCCTGCCACCGAAGGAACACCACGATGCGCAAGGCTTTGACCGCCCTGGCGATCGCCGCGACCGCCACCGCCGTCGGCGGCTTCGATGCCGGCCCGGCAACCGCCGCCACCGAGTACCTCGGCTGCTTCATCGGACCCTCGCGCTACCCGCCGAGTTACCAGCCGAACTGCGTGAACAGCAGCATGCCCTCGCCCGACGGGCTCTACGACGTGACGTTCCAGGTGGTCAACCCGCGCAGTCCGGAGACCTATGCCTGGTCGGTGCCCACGGCCATGGTCTCCCACGAGTCCAGCGGCTGCACCTCCACCGCCAACTACTGCAGCCTGGTGAACATCTCTCCGACCAAGCTGATAACCGTCTCGGTGACCGGCACCTCCAACGGGGTATCGGTGACGATGTCGTCAACGGCCGACATCGAGCCGTGGTGCGGCAACCAGTTCTGCGGCTGATCGCCCCGCGCAGGTCGTAGTCGACCTGGACGGCCGGATCGCGATTGAGGCCGCCACCTGGCCAGGTTGACGGAAACTGTCGGAACCGTGGGCCAGCATGTCTGCCATGATCGCTTTGGTGTTCCTGCTGCTGGGTCTGCTGCTCGGTGCGGGCCTCGGCTACCTGGCCGGGCGCAATCGCACGGCGCTGTCCGAGCTGTCCCGGTCCCGGGTCGAGCATGCCCAGGACCTGGCCGCCGGTGACCTCGCCGCCCGTCAGCAGTCGATCGCAGCACTGGTACGGCCGATGCACGAGGCGTTGGAGCGGGTGCAGCAACAGCTGCACAGCTCCGAGCGGGACCGGCTGGCCGCCGCCGCGGCGCTGGACGAGCACCTGGCCGGCATGCGGCTGGCCGCGGACGGGCTGCGCTCGGAGACCAGCCAGCTGGTGACCGCGCTGCGCGCCCCACAGGTGCGGGGACGGTGGGGTGAACTGCAGCTGGAACGCGCGGTCGAGGCGGCCGGGCTGGTCGAGCACGTCGACTTCGTCCGCCAGCCGTCGGTGACCGGCGAGGACGGCACGCTGCGCCCGGACATGGTGGTGCAGCTGGTCGGCGGCAAGCACATCGTGCTGGACGCCAAGGTGGCCTTCGCCGGTTACCTGGAGGCCATGGAGGCAGCGGATCCCACCACCCGGGCGGCTCGATTGAAGGCGCACGCCCGGCATCTGCGGCAACACGTCGACGACCTCGGCGGCAAGGCGTACTGGCAGTTGTTCGACCCGGCGCCGGAATTCGTGGTGTGCTTCGTGCCGGCCGACGCCTTCCTGGACGCGGCCCTGCGGGAGGATCCGGCACTGCTGGAGCACGCCTTCGCGCGCAACGTCATCCTGGCCACGCCGAGCACGCTGATCGCGCTGCTGCGCACCATCGGCTACACCTGGCGGCAGCAGGCGCTGGCCGACAACGCCGCCCAGGTGTGCGAACTCGGCCGCCAGCTCTACCGCCGGCTGAGCACCATGGGGGCGCACCTGGACAAGCTCGGCCGCTCGCTCGGCGCCGCGGTGGAAAGCTTCAACGGCACCGTCGGCAGCCTGGAGGGCCGGGTGCTGGTCACCGCCCGCCGGCTGGCCGAATTGTCGGTGGTGGACACCCGGACGGACGGCGAGCTCGGCGAACCCGGGCAAATCCTGACCACCACACGAACTCTTAGCTCGGAGGACCTACTCGGCCGGGTACGGTAGGCCTGATGCCCCATGGGAACGGAGCGAGCGTCGTGTCGGACCAGCCGGATACGTCGTACTACCGCGTCGCCGGCCAGCGGTCTGCCGACGCGCGGTACACGGACCGCCGCGCTGCAGACCCCCGCTACGCAGACCCACGGCAGGCAGACCCAAGGTACGCAGACCCAAGGTACGCAGACCCGACCGCCCGCTCGGCGCCGGGTTATGACAACCAGCCGTACTATCGCGACTCCTCGCTCGACCAGCCGGCCCGGCGCAGCCGGCGGCAACGGGAACGCGGCCTGCCCAGTTGGCTGGCGCTGCTGCTCCTGATCGGGATAGCCGGTATCAGTGGGCTGATCGACTCGCTGAGCGGACCCTCGATCCGCGGGGTGTTCAACTACGGCCTGGTGGTGGCCTCGCTGGTGGCCATCCTGGTGGTCAAGCGGAGCGGGATGTTTCCGGTCGTGGTGGCGCCTCCGCTGGTGTATTTCGTCGCCTCCGCTGGGCTGCTCTACATCCGTACCGGCGGCCTGCACGATCGCGGCAAGCTGATCGACGCGGCCACGAACTGGATCGTCTACGGCTTCCCGGCGATCGCCGGGGCGACCGCGGTGGTGCTGGTGATCGCCGGCATCCGGCTGGTCAGCCGGCGCTAGTCCCGGTCCCGGCG
>DASUAC010000381.1:0-3184 GCA_035763985.1 Jatrophihabitans sp.
CAGGAACGAGCGCGCCGAGTCGGTGTCCGTCCGGTATGCCACGTTCGTCGCGAAGCACGGCGTGTCCCCGGTCACCGTGTCGCCGGCCAGCAGCATGACGCCGTTCAGCGTGACGAAGTTCGGCCCGCCGGAATCGCCGTAGCAGGCGCCGCCGTAGCCCTGCGCCTCCTGCATGGACAGCCGGAGCCAGGACTGGTTGATCGCGTCGAAGCCCAGGCTGGCCTTCATCCGGACGCCGCCGCCGGGGAAGGTCTGCGGACCGCCGCCGGTGGTCGCCTCCTGCACGCCGTACCCGACCACCAGCCAGGACGCCGCGTTCAGCTGGTCCTCGGTCAGCCCGGACAGCTGTCCCGCGGTGGGCAGCTGGGCCGGGGTGAAGCTCCACCGGTCGGCCGGGGTGACCGCCCGGCTCGCGAAGTCCACCACCGCGATGTCGTGCGGGTCGGACTGGCTCTGGATGTAGGCCGGGTCGGCGATGCCGGTGCCCTCGACCGCCTCGCCGTGCGCCAGGAAGTACTGCGCCTCGGCGCTGCCGGACAGGCCGAGGGCCGCCGCGGCGTCCAGTTCGCTCTGCACGTCCTGGTCGAGTGAGACGTAGAAGTGGTCCAGCGACGGGTCGGCCGACCAGTCGACGATGCAGTGCGAGGCGGTCAGGAAGGTGTCCCGATCGATCATCGCGCCGCTGCAGTGCCAGCCGAACGAGTCGTCCACCCCGTCGCCGTTGGTGTCCCAGAGCACCAGCAGCGCCCCGGTCTCGGTCCGCTCCGGCGCCGGCGAGGCGTTGTAGCTGTTGATCGCACCGGCCGGCGCGGCGAGCACCGCGGCGGTAGTGACGGCGGCCACGCCAGCCAGCAGCACAGTGGTCAGCCGAGAGGTCATATCAAGCTCCTTTCGTGACGAAACTGCCCGGAGCTTGTCAGGTCGGGTTGAAATACGGAAGAGGGCCGGGCGCGGTGCGACGGAGCACGCATTACCGGACGGTAGGATGGCCTTCCGTGATTGCGCTCCAGAACGTCACCAAGATCTATCCGGCCAGCACCCGCCCGGCCCTGGATGGCGTCTCCCTGGAAATCGACAAGGGCGAGTTCGTGTTCCTGATCGGCGCCTCCGGCTCGGGCAAGTCCTCGGTGCTGCGGCTGTTGCTGCGCGAGGACACGCCCACCAAGGGCAGCGTGATCGTCAACGGCAAGGACATCGCTCGGCTGCCCGGCCGCAAGGTGCCGGAGTTGCGCCGCGGCATCGGCTGCGTGTTCCAGGACTTCCGGCTGCTGCCGAAGAAAACGGTGTTCGAGAACGTGGCCTTCGCCCTGGAGGTCATCAACAAGTCCCAGCGCTCGATCAACCGCTCGGTGCCCGAGGTGCTGGAGATGGTGGGCCTGGACGGCAAGGCGCATCGCTACCCGAACGAGCTGTCCGGTGGCGAGCAGCAGCGGGTGGCCATCGCCCGCGCCTTCGTCAACCGGCCGCTGGTTCTGCTGGCCGACGAGCCGACGGGGAACCTGGATCCCGACACCAGCCAGGGCATCATGGGGCTGCTCGAGCGGATCAACCGCAAGGGCACCACGGTGGTGATGGCCACCCACGACAACAACATCGTCGATGCCATGCGCCGCCGGGTGATCGAGCTGGATCTCGGCCACGTCGTGCGCGACCAGAACCGCGGGGTGTACGGCGTCGGCCGGTGAGCCGACCAGTCGCCGCTCGCCGCCAGTCCTGAGGAGCCTGTCAACCACCATGCGCGCCAGCTATCTGATGTCCGGGGTCGCCACCGGCCTACGACGCAACGCCAGCATGACCGTCGCGCTGGTGCTGTCCACCGCCATCGCGCTGTTCTTCCTGGGCGGCGCGCTGCTGATCAACCAGGAGATCAGCAAGACCCAGACGGCGTACAAGGACAAGATCAACGTCTCGATCTATCTGTGCACCGCGACCTCGAACCAGACGCCGGGCTCCAACTGCAAGCATGCGGTGACCGACAACGAGCGGCAGGCGTTGCAGAGCCGGCTGCAGTCGGATCCGCAGATAGCCAGCGTGGAATACATCAACGCCGACGAGGCGACCTCGATCGCCAAGCAGCGGCTGGGCGCCAAGGTGGTGGACGAGGCCGGCCCGGGTGCCATCCCGTCCTCCTTCACCATCAAGCTCAAGGATCTGAAGAACGACTACGCCCCGGTGGCCGCCCGGTACGCCAAGGCGGCCGGCGTGGAGCAGGTGCAGAACCAGGACGTCAGTCTCAAGACCATGCTGCGGCTGTTCGACACCGGCCGGGTCGGCTCGTTCGTGATGGCCTTCATCGTGGGTATCTGCGCGCTGCTGCAGATGGCCAACACGATCCAGGTGGCCGCCCAGCAGCGGCGCAACGAGACCGGCATCATGCGGCTGGTCGGCGCCTCCCGCTGGATGACCCAGTTGCCGTTCGTGATCGAGGCGATGGTGGCCGCCGCGGTCGGCGCGGGGCTGGCCATGATCGGCAACTGGATCGCCAAACTGGTCTTCCTGGACGGCCTGCTCGGCGACCAGGTGAAGTCCCGGATCCTGCAGCCGATCGTCGGCAACGACATCCTGCTGGCCGGCGGGGTCGGCCTGATCGCCGGGGTGCTCGCCGCCGCGATCACCGCCTGGGCCACCTTGCGGCTCTACGTCCGGCTGTAGATCAGGGTCCGGCTGTAATCAGGTCGGATCGTCCTTCGCCGCCGGGTAGGTTGTCCGTATGGCCACCGCAACGAAGTCGTCGAAGGGTACGGCGAAATCGTCCAATCGGCCTGCTCGCAAGCTGATCGCGCAGAACAAGAAGGCCCGGCACGACTACACCGTCGTCGACACGTACGAGTGTGGCGTGGTGCTGATGGGCACCGAGGTGAAGTCGCTGCGGGAGGGACGCGCGTCGCTGGCCGACGCGTTCGCCACCATCGACGACGGCGAGGTGTACCTGCACAACGTGCACATCCCGGAGTACGCGTTCGGCTCGTGGACGAACCACACGCCGCGCCGGGTACGCAAGCTGTTGCTGCACAAGGGCGAGATCCAGCGGCTGATCGGCCGGACGAAGGAATCCGGGCTGACCCTGGTGCCGCTGTCGCTGTACTTCACCGAGGGCAAGGTGAAGGTCGAGCTGGCGCTGGCCCGCGGCAAGAAGACCTGGGACAAGCGGCAGGATCTGGCTCGCCGGGACGCCGACCGCGAG
>DASUAC010000382.1:0-3126 GCA_035763985.1 Jatrophihabitans sp.
GGGTAGAGCGCCGGTGCCGACACGAACGGTGAGACGGCCACACAGCAGGCCCAACCATCGGGTTCGGCCGCCGCGGCCAGCAACGCCAGGAATGCGCCGTAGCTTGCGCCCCACAGCCCGGGAGCACAGGATCCGGCCGGCCGCTCGGCGCGCAACCGGGTCGCCACCGCGCGGATATCGGCGAGATCCGGGCCGCCCCAGCAGCCCTTGATCGCCAGCTCGAACTCGATTCCGTAACCGGTGCTGCCACGCTGATTGACCGCGATCACGCACACTCCGGCGCCGGCAAGCATGCGCAACGCCGGATCGAAGGCCATCCGCCAGTGATCCCGGGGACCGCCGTGCAGGGCGAGCACGACGCGTTCGGCGCTACGCCAATCCGGGCCGTACACGACGGCCTCCAGGTCCCTGCCGTCGGCGCCGGGGAAGTTCTCCAGCCGCGCGGCGGGCCCCGGCTCGGCCGGCGCGGACCACCGCAACGGACCGCCGTCCGGCGCAAGCCAGTAGTAGCCGGCCGGCCGGTCCGGGCTGCTGCCGATCCCCCACAGCCCATCGGTGGTCCAGGCCGCGGCCGGCAGCAGGCTGGCCGCGGCGGGCCCGATCGGCTGGCCGCCGTCCTCGTCGAGCAGCAGCAGCCGGCTCGCGGCGCCGCGCTCGACCAGCAACGCCAGCTGCGTACCGTCCGGACGGACCGCGATCGGCGTCGCCCGGCCGGCGCCGGCCGGCAGCGGCAGCGCGCACGGCGGTCCGGTCAGCGAGCCGAGCAGCAGCCGGTCACTCCCAGGCTGCCGCTCGGCCAGCACGAACCGCTCCGCGCCGACGGCGAGCAGCGCGGTGCCGGCCGGCATCACCTCGTCGGACAGCCGCTCGGCTCGGCCGCTGCGCAGGTCGAGCAGGTAGGCCGAGGAGTCCGCGGCGGTCAGCAGCATACGGTCGGCGCCGAACGGCCAGCCGTGCACGAGGGGAGCCGGCACCGCCGCCAGTTCCGTCACGCCGTCGTGCCGTACCAGCAGGACTCGGCTGCCCGGCCCGGCGCGGCGCAGACCCACCGCGTCCGCGCTACCCGCCGGGGCCGGCACGAACTTGCACTCCTCGACGCGGATCGGCGCCCGGTCGCGGCGGCCGTCGCCGTCCAGCACCGTCAGCATGCTTGCCGTCGGCTGATAATCCACCAGCACGGTACGGCCGTCCTCGACCGGCAGGCCGACGGTCCGGGTGGGCTCCGGCACCGGCACCGCGAACCGCCGCCGGGGCCCGGAGGCCGCCAGCGTCCAGCCTTCGAGGCTGAATCCGCCGTGGTCGTCGGTCGCCACACTCGTCGAATGGCGGCCGCCGGCGGAGAAACGCGGATTCGTCCGGCGAACGACGAGGCGCGCCGTCACGAAGGCTCGATCATCCAGGAACGAGGGCCACCGTGGCGCAGCCGCAGCAGGAAGTCGAGCACGCCCGCCAGTCCGGTGCCGTAGCCGGCCGTGATCCGCGTCGCGGACTCGTCCGGTATCAGCATTCGTCCCTGCTGCACCGCATGCCGGGTCAGCAGCACGTCGACGATGTCTTCCGCCCACCGCCGGTACCGAGCCGCGTCCGGGCTGCCGGCCTGTTCGGCGACGGCAAGGATGTCCAGCAGGAACTGGCCGTTGCCGGCAAGCCCGTGGCAACTTGCCGTGCCCGAGAACCACCGGGCCTCGTGCACGGCCTGGGCCGCGGCGTGCGCCAAGTCGCGGTAGCAGCCGGCCATCGCCAGGTTCGGCTGGGCGGTGGCCAGCCGGAGCAGGAAGGAGCCGATCCCGGACGCTCCGCTGCACCAGTGATAGCGCATGTCCTTGCTGCCGGCCTGCGAGCCGCGGTCGGTACGCCAGGTCGCCGACCCCGACTCGCCGATCTCGGCGGCCGCCGCCAGGGTCTGCCCGGCGGCGTCTGCCATCTGCAGGTACCGGGTGTCGGCACACGCCTGGCCGGCCGCGAGCAGGAAGGCGCCGACACCGGCCACGCCGTGCGCGAAACCGAAATGCGATACGCCGGCCAGCGAGGAGTCGAAATCCGCCGGTACCGGCCAGAAGACCCCGTCGTCGGTGTGGTGGGCAGCCGCCAGCAGGCCGTCGGCGCAGTCCCGGGCCCGGTCGAGGAACTCGTCGCGGCCGCTGAGCTGCCAGAACCGAAGTTGGCTCAAGCCGGCTCCCGCGGCGCCGTGACAGACGTCCGGGTTGGGCCACCGAAGCGGCAACCGCAGCGCGAATTGCTCGGCCCGTACGGCCAATTCGGCATCGTCGAGCAGGGCGGCCGTTTCGCGTAGCGCCCAGGCGGTGCCGGCCCGGCCGAAGTAGAGCCCCGGCAGTACGCGCGGGGTCCGGTCGATGCGGTCACGCATCCAGCCGGCCACCATCGACAGCGTGCCGGTCGTCACCGGGTGACCGTGCTCGGCCGCCCGGGCCAGCACCGCCAGCACCCCGGCGGCTCCGTACTGCACGTTCAGCGGGTCGGTGGTGGCGCCGAATGCTTCCTGTTTCCAGAGCCATTCCGCATTCGGCTGGACGGTGGCCAGCAGGTGGTCGAGGCCGTCTGCCAGGACCCGATTCCGCTCGTCATCGGTCGATCGGGTCGGCAGTTCGACCCGCGACCTGCGTTGCCCGGCCCGCAGGAAGCCGGCCGCCTGCTCCAGGGTCCAGCGGTCGGCCGGATCGGTTTCGCAGAGCCCGGTCAGCAGCGGCCACCATTGCCGGATCAATGGCCGCTGTGGCTCCGCCAGTGCCAGCAGCTGGCGGATCCGGCCGGCCAGCGTGTGCCCGGCGCCGTACTCGGTGAGGAAGAACGGCGCCTGGCCCAGCACCAGGTGGATCAGCATCGCCCCCAGCGCGAACCGGTCCGCGGCGGGGTCCGGCGCCGGCCCGAACGGGGCCCCGTCCAGGGTCTCCGGGGCGGCGAATCCAGGGGTGTAGATCCGCGCCACCAGGTCACCGGTCCGGGCGGCGAACTCCGGGTCGATGAGCACGCACGTGCGCTCCGGGGTGATCATCACGTTGTTGCTGCTCAGGTCGCGCAGTACCCAACCTCGCTCGTGCACTGCAGAGACCAGTTCGACCAGCGCGACGGCCAACTCGGCCGGCACGCCGTCCTGTTCCGCCGCCC
>DASUAC010000383.1:0-7563 GCA_035763985.1 Jatrophihabitans sp.
TGGCCGGCCGCTGCCGGTGGGTGACGATGCCGGCCACCGTGACCCGGGTCCGGTCGGGCAGCCGGCGCAGCTGGTTGCTCGGCACCACGTCCAGCCCGTCCAGCCGGGACCGGATCAGCGCGGTGGGGTAGTGGTCGCGGGTGATGCCGGTCGCCCACAGGTCGGCCAGCAGCTGCTCCGGCCCGGTCATCTCCGGCAGCGGCGGGGCCGCCCCGACGGCCGGCAGGTCCAGCTGGCCGGGCCGGTGGTCGGCCGCCGTGCCCGCCGCCCACAGCGCCGCCCGGCGGCTGCTGCCGAGCGATTCGAACGCCCCGGCGGTGGCCAGTGCCTCCAGTTGGTCGGCGGTCAGGCCGACCCGGCGGGCCAGCTCGGCCAGGTCGGTGTAGTCGCCGTTCGCCTCCCGCTCGGCCACGATCCGCATCGCCAGTTCGGTGCTGATGGTCTGCACGCTGGACAGCCCGAGCCGGACGGCCGGCTGGGCGGGACCCGGGCCCGCGTAGCCGGACTCGCCAGCGGAGCCCGCCCGGTAGCCGGACTCGCCAGCGGAGCCCGCCGTCCGGTAGCCGGGCTCGTCTGCTGCACCCTCCAGGCCGGCGGCCGGCTGCGAGGCGTTGATGTCCGGCCCGCGCACCACGACGCCGTGCCGTTTGGCGTCGTGCACCAGTGACTGGGGCGAGTAGAAGCCCATCGGCTGGGCGTTCAGCAGCGCCGCGCAGAACGCCGCGGGGAAGTAGAGCTTGAGCCAGGCCGAGGCGTAGACCAGGAAGGCGAAGCTGATCGCGTGGCTCTCGGCGAAGCCGAACGCGGCGAACGCCTTGATCTTCTCGTAGATCTCGTCGGCGGCCAGGCCGGTGATGCCGTTGCGTCCCATGCCGGCGTACAGCTTGTCCTTCAGCGCGGCCATCCGCTCCTGGCTGCGTTTGGAGCCCATCGCCCGGCGCACCTGGTCGGCCTCGGCCGGCGAGCAGCCGGCCGCGTCGATGGCCAGCTGCATCAGCTGTTCCTGGAACAGCGGGATGCCGTGCGTCTTGCGCAGTGCCTTCTCCAGCTTCGGGTGCGGATAGTCCACCGTCTCCAGGCCGTTCTTGCGCCGGATGAAGGGATGCACCGAATTGCCCTGGATCGGGCCCGGCCGGATCAGCGCGATCTCGATCACCAGGTCGTAGAACTTGCGTGGCCGCAGCCGGGGCAGGGTGGCCATCTGGGCCCGGGATTCCACCTGGAACACCCCGACCGTGTCGGCGGCGCACAGCATGTCGTACACCTTCGGGTCCTCGGCCGGTACCTCGTGCAGCCCGTACCGCTTGCCGTGCCACTGCTCGACGAAGTCGAAGCAGTACTTCAGCGCCGAGAGCATGCCCAGCCCGAGCAGGTCGAACTTCACCAGGCCGGTGGCCGCACAGTCGTCCTTGTCCCATTGCAGGACGGTGCGGCCGGGCATCCGGCCCCACTCGACCGGGCACACCTCGACCACCGGCCGGTCGCAGATCACCATGCCGCCGGAGTGGATGCCCAGGTGCCGGGGCGCGTTCTGCAGCTGCGCGGCCAGGTTCAGCACCGGCCGCGGGATGTTCTCGGTGTCGGCCGCGGTGAGCACGTTGCCGGCCACCGGGCCGTTGTCGGCGTCGTCGTTGTCGGGGTCGTTGGCGTCGGCATCGGTCGGGTCGGGAGTGGGCGGCGGCGCCGCCCAGGAGTAGCCGTGGTCGATCTGCTTGCTCCAGGCGTCCTGCTGGCCCTGGGAGTAGCCGAGCGCCCGGGCGATGTCGCGTACCGCAGAGCGTGGCCGGTAGGTGATCACGTTGGCCACCTGGGCGGCGTGCTGGCGGCCGTGCTTGGTGTAGACGTACTGGATCACCTCCTCCCGCCGGTCGGACTCGATGTCGATGTCGATGTCCGGCGGGCCGTCCCGGTCGGGGGCCAGGAAGCGTTCGAAGAGCAGGCCGTACCTGACGGAGTCCACCGCGGTGATGCCGATGGCGTAGCAGACCGCGGAGTTGGCTGCGCTGCCCCGGCCCTGGGCCAGGATGCCCCGGCGGCGGCAGAACTCGGTCAGCTCCCAGACCACCAGGAAGTAGCCCGGGAAGCCGAGTTCATCGATGATGGCCAGTTCGTGCTCGATCTGCCGGTAGGCCCGCTCGGTACGGGCGGTGCGTGGGCCGTATCGCTCGGCGGCGCCCTGGTGAGCCAGCTTGCGCAGGAAGCTCATCTCGTCGTGCCCGTCCGGCACCGGGAACGGCGGCAGGTCGGGCGCGATCAGCCGCAGCGGGAAGGCGAGTTCGGTGCCCAGCCGGGCGGCAGTGGCCACCGACTGTGGGTAGCGGTGGAACCGGTGCAGCATCTCCGCACCCGACCGCAGGTGCTGGCCGGCCCAGGCCGGCAGCCAGCCGTCCAGCGCGTCCAGGCTGGTACGCGCCCGGACCGCCGCCATCGCGGTGGCCAGCGGACGCTCGTGCGGTGCGGTGTAGTGGGCGTTGGTGCTGGCCACCAGCGGCAGCCGGTGCCGGCCGGCGAGTTCGGCCAGCGCGGCGTACCGCTCGTCGGCCAGCGGCTCCAGCGCGTAGCTCAGCTCGACCGCCACGTGGTCGCGGCCGAACAGTTCGACCAGCTCGCCGAGGGCTCGATCGGCCGGCTGCTGATCTCCGGTGCTGTCCAGCGCTTGGCGTACCCGGCCCTTGCGGCAGCCGGTGAGGATCAGCCAGTTTTCATCGGACAGTTCTGCCAGTTCGGCCAGTTCGTACACCGGCCGGCCCTTGGCCCCGCCGCGCAGCTGGGCCTGGCTGATCGCCCGGCACAGGCTGGCGTAGCCGGCGGGGTTGCGGGCCAGCACCAGCAGGTGCTCACCCGGCGGATCCTCGATGCCGACCCGTGCGGCCACCGACCGTTCGGCCTGCGTGCTCGGCATCGGAATGGCCAGGTTCAACTCGGCGCCGAACACGGTGGGCAGTCCGAACGCCTCGGCGGCCTCGGCGAACCGGGCCACCCCGTACATGCCGTCGTGGTCGGTGAGGGCCAGTGCCTGCAGGCCGAGCTTGACCGACTCCTCCACCAGTTGCTCCGGGTCGGACGAGCCGTCGAGGAAGGAGAAGGAGGAGTGCGCATGCAGTTCGGCGTACGGCACCGGCCCGGTCTTCGCCGTGTGGGTGGTGTTCGGGGTGCTCGCCGTTTTCGGCGCTGTTCTGGGCGCTGTTTTGGCCGGCAGGAGGGCGGGCGGGGAGTAGGCCGGCCGCTTGCGGCTCCAGGCGGGGGAGTCGCCGCCGTCCACGCCCCGGTCGTCGCCGTGCCCGCGCCGGGTGTTGTTCGGCTCCTCCGGCACGGTGGGTCCTGGCGCGGTGGGCCCGGGCTCGGTGGGTCCGGCCTTGGCCGGCTGACTGGCCTTCGGTCGTCCGGACAGCCGGCGTTCCAGTTCGGACCACGGCGTGACCGGGTTGTCGAAGCCCACGCAGCCATTATCGAATTAATATTCGAATAATTCAACCGGCTAGGAGCGACTCACCTTGACGAGCATCTCCTGAAGACGACTCCCTCAAGACCGATGGATTTTTGCCGGTGATCAGGACGCCTGCGGATGCTCGATGGCCTTCTGCACGTGATCGGCCATCGCCTGTAACCAGTCCCGGTACTTCCATCCCTTCTGCTCGATCATGATGGCAGCACCGAAGTCATACAGCAGCGCGTGTCGCAGTTGATCTTCCTCGTGATAGCTCATGAGGAGTTGACCCATCTCGGCATCAAAGTCGGGCGCTGCCTGTGGTTCCCCACGCACGAACTCATCGGCGGCGGCCCATTCGTCGAGAAACTCATCAGGCCAGTCCTCATGCAAGTAGGCACCGAAGAACCGCCTCAGCGCTGGATAATCATTCATCGATCGGCCTCGGGTAAGCGGTACGGATGAAGTATCCCAGTTGCGAGTCTTCCTTGAACAGCACGACACGGAAGGTGCTCGGGCGTCGTATCACACCATCTCGAGACACCGAGTATCCAACCTCGGTGCCGTAGTCCGCATCCAACTGTAGTCGACCGCTTGGGCTGGCCAGCCATTGTGCGATTTCGGGATCCCTTTCTTGCAGCACGCGCCCGATGGCCGACTCGGCCGTCTGGCGGTCGAAGAAGCTGGATGACCAGGTGAGATCGGGCTGGTCCTTGAACCGCCGGGTGAGCTGCCTCGGGGACTTGTTGTAGTGCTTGAGCAGGGTATGCCCGCGGTAGGTCGCCGAACCCTCGTGCGCCTTCAAACCACCGCCGGGCACGATCCGGCTGGACCGCAGCTCCGGGGCCAGCCGTTCGATCGCCGCACTGGCCTCGGCGGCCGAGTGTGCCTCCGCCGCAAGCCGGCCGCCGGGCAGCGCGGCCAGGGCATCCCAGCCCAATCCGGCCAGCCCCACGTGCTCGCCGTGCTCCCGCCGCGTCACGTCGACCGCCAGCTGGCAGACCGCCAGCACCGCCACCGCCGCCCATACCGCGCCGGCCGCCGGCGGGCAGACCAGCGCCAACACCAGGCCGGCGACCGTCAGCGCCTGCCCCAGGTCGCCGAGCACCCGGGACAGGCCGGCCAACCCTGCCACCTCGTGCCGCACCGTTTGGGACACCTCGGAGGTCAGACCGGACCACCAACCGTGCCGGTGACCTTCCACCGCCAATCCGGCCATACAGCGCCGGCGAGCTGCATCCCACTGCTGCCAGCACCGCTCGAAGTCCGCCACCCCGCCGGCCGGCCCGCCGGCCAGCCGGGCGCGGGCCGCCAGCAGCTGCGGACCCAGCACTTCCAGTTCGCGGGCGTAGCCGGTCAGCGCCGCCGCATGGGCCTCCAGCCGCTGGATTGCTGGTGCGAACCGGCCCAGCTCAGCACTCAGCGCGTCCTGGAAGGCGTATTCGGCCACGCCGGACCAGCCGAGCTGCCGGACCGCCGCGCCGGACAGCACGTCCTGCACCCGGCGCAGCTCGGCCGACAGCCCGGCCGCCCGCGCAGCCGCCAGCCGGGCGGTCGCGGCATCCGCGTGCGGCATCGGCCGGCTCAGCGCCTGCCGGACGGATTCCGCCGTATCGATCATGCGTCGGGACGCTAGCCGGATCGGCCGTCATCCCGGGCAAGTTATCCACAGGGGCGCGCATCGGGCCCGGACAGCAACGAAGCGGGCGCTAACGGGCCAGGTGCTTGGCCAGGAACTCGAAAGCCTGCGGGTAGGCGTCCAACTGGTTGGCCCGCTTGGCCAGCCCGTGCCCCTCGTCCTGGTAGACCAGCAGCGGACACTCCGCGCCGGACGCCCGGACCGCGGCCACCACCTGCTCGGCCTCCGACAGCGGCACCCGCGGGTCGTTCGCGCCGTGGATCACGAACAGCGGCGCCCGGATCTTGTCGATCGAGTTGAACGGCGAGGCGGCCTCCAGCAACTCCCGGTCCTCGGCCAGCCGGCCGTACTCCCGCTCCCGGTAGGCCCGCCGGTAGGCCGAGGTGTTCTGCAGGAAGGTGACCAGCGACGACACCCCGACGATGTCGACCCCGGCGGCCCAGAGGTCCGGGTAGAACGCCAGCCCGGCCAGCACCATGTAGCCGCCGTACGAGCCGCCGTACAAGGCGATCCGGTCCGGATCGACGCCCACCGAGGGCAGCCAGTCCCGGATCGCGACCAGGTCGGCCACCGAGTCCAGCCGCTTGTCCACGTCGTCCAGCGACACCCAGCGCCGGCCGTAGCCGGACGAGCCGCGTACGTTCGGCAGCACGACGGTGTGCCCGGCCAGCGCCAGCGCGGCGGCGATCGGGCTCCAGCTCGCCACGGTGGCCGACTCCGGGCCGCCGTGAATGATCATCACCGCCGAACCGTCGGCATGCTCCGGCCGGATCAGGTAGAGCGGTATCCGCTCGCCGTCCGGGGTGGGCACCCGGTGCGAGCTGAAGTCGACCAGTCCGGCCGAGGCGGCGGCCGGGTTGCTGGTGGTGCGCCGGTGGATCGCGGTGTCGCCGAGCTGCCAGGTGTAGACCTCCGGCGGATGTACCGGCGAGCTGTAGGTCATGCCCAGCGTGGCCGAATCCGCCGACCAGACCACCGGAGTGTTGTGGGCCAGCACGCCCCGGCCGGGCAGTTCGATCCGCTGCAGGTCCTCGACACCGCGGCCGCCGTCGTCCAGGATGCCCAGCGAATGCACCCCGTCGGCCTCGCTCACCACCGCCAGCCGGCTGCCGTCCGGGGCCGGCCACGCGTACAGGTTGCGCCCCGGCGCGCCGAGCAACGGTGCCCACTCACGATCGGCCAGGTCGTAGCGGTGCACGGCGAAGAAGTCGTCGACGCTGTCGGAGGAGGCCAGCAGCCCGGACGAATCCGGCAGCCACTGCGGGTTCTGCCAGCCGCCGGGCACCGCGGGGTCGGTGATCGAGCGGACCTGGCCGGTGCCGGTGTCGACCAGCAGCAGCTCGTTGGACGCGGCGATGGCGGTCATCCGGGACAGCAGCACCCAGCGGCCGTCCGGCGAGGGCACCGCGTCGCTGAAATAGCCACCGCCGTCGAACAAGACCCGCTCGTTGCCGTCGGAGACCCGGTGCGAGATCACGTCGAACTCGACGCCGTCCCGCCGGTTGGTCGCGTACACCACCGTGTCCCGGTCGACCTCGAACAGCACGTGCAGGTAGGCCGGGTCGTGCGCCAGCGGACGCAGCGGGGCGAACCCGTCCGGCGTCTCGGACAGCTCCAGCAGCGACAACTGGGCCCGCTCGGTGCCGCCGGTGTCGGCCGACACCACCACCGCACGCGCGCCGGGCAGGTACCGGCCGGTGCACGGCTCGCCCAGGTCGGTCAGCTGGCGCCGGGACCCGTCCGGGGACACCTCGTACAGCTGGGCGGATCCGGTCTCGTCGTTGCTGATCAGCAGCCGTCCCTGCTCGTCGATGTCGAGCAGCGTGGTGCGGCGCAGTTCGAGCAGTTGGATCAGCCGGTCGGTTCCTGAGGTCACCGGTTCATCCTGTCATTGCGGTCAGATCCCGCTGCGACGGGCCGCTGACGCAGCGACGGGTCTCACGCCCCGGCAAGGCGGCGGCCCATCGCCAGGCGAACGGATCAGCGCCCGGCGCACAAGCAGGCGAACGGATCAGCGCCCGGCGTCAAGCAGGCGGACGGACCCAGCGGTTCAGCGACCGGCGGTGACCAGGCAGCCGGCCGGCAGCTCGAACCAGCGCAGGTGCTCGAAGTCGGCCGACACCAGCCCGGCCAGCTCGTCGTCCGCCGGCTCCGGCGGCCGGGCCTCGGCGAGGATCTTCGCGCCCTCGCTGAGGTAGCGCTCCAGTTCGGCCTCCGGCGCCCGCTCCTGGTGCCGCGGATAGCACAGGTTGCCGTCGGCGTCGTAGCTCAGCTGGCGCAGCCGCAGCGGCGGCTCCACCGGCCCGGCGCGGTGCCGCCACAGCCCGGTCGCCGGGTCGAACCGGTAGTCGCCCAGCAGCCGCCAGCCGTCCCGGGCCACCAGCCGGACCGCCTCGACCAGGTAGTGGAAGACCGGTTCGGAGATGAAGTAGTTGAAGTTGATCCGTACCCAGCCCGGCTTGATTCCCTCGCAGCCGCCGGTGATCTCCCGCTCGAA
>DASUAC010000384.1:0-2761 GCA_035763985.1 Jatrophihabitans sp.
TCTGCGCGCCGGTCGACGGCGGCAACTCGGCACACTCCCAGCCGGCCGGGCAGCGGGCCGCTGCCCGGCCGGCCTGGTCCGCCACCGCCAATGCCAGCACCGTCGGACCGGCGCCGGAGATCACCGCCGCGATGCCCTCGCTCCGCAGTTGTTCGACCAGCCGGGCGCTGGCCGGCATGCCCGCCGCCCGGTACCCCTGGTGCAGCCGGTCCTCGGTGGCGGCCAGCAGCAACTCGGGCCGTCCGGTCAGCGCCAGCGGCAGCAGCGCGGCCCGGGCGGCGTTGAACGCCGCGTCCGGATGCGGCACCGTGGCCGGCAGCGCGGCCCGGGCGGCGGCGGTGGCCGATCGGTCCGGCGGGATGAACAGCACCGGGCGGACTCCGGTGGGCGCCAACCGGGTCGCCCGGGCGGTGCCGCCCTCGTCCAGCCAGGCCACGGTCAGGCCGCCCAGCAGGCAGGCCGCGACGTTGTCCGGGTGCCCCTCCAGCCTGCTGGCCAGCGCCAGCGCGCCGTCGTCCTCGAGCCGGTCGTCCGGGCAGAGGCCGCGGGCCAGTTCGACACCGGCCACGATCGCCGCCGCCGAGGAGCCGAGCCCGCGTCCGTGCGGAATCCGGTTGACGCAGTGCAGCCGCAGGCCGGGCGGCTGGCCGCCCAGCAGCTCGAAGCAGGCCCGCATGCTGCGGACCACCAGATGGCTCTCGTCCAGCGGTACCTGCTCGGTCTGCTCGCCGGCCAGCTCGATGGTCAGCCCACCGCCGGTGACCGAGGCGGTCACCTCGTCGTGCCGGGCCAGGGCCAGCCCGAAGCTGTCGTAGCCGGGGCCGAGGTTGGCGCTGGTGGCCGGCACCCGGACCCGGACCGGCCGGTCGGCGAACCGCATCAGGCCAGTCCGAGCTCGACCGCGGCGGCATGTGCGTCGACCGGGATGGTGGCCGGTGCCGGCGCGCCGGAGATCGCCCACTCCGGATCCTTGAGCCCGTTGCCGGTCACCGTGCACACCACCCGGCTGCCGGACGGCACCAGCCCGGCCCGGGCGGTCTTGACCAGGCCGGCCACGCTGGCCGCCGAGGCCGGCTCGACGAACACCGCCTCGGACCGGGCCAGCAACCGGTAGGCCTCGAGGATCTCCCGGTCGGTCACCGAGTCGATCAGCCCGCCGGAGGCGTCCCGGGCCGCCTCGGCCGCGGCCCAGGAAGCCGGGTTGCCGATCCGGATCGCGGTGGCGATGGTCATCGGCCTGGCCACCGGATGCCCCAGCACGATCGGTGCCGCACCGGCCGCCTGGAAGCCGTACATCTTCGGCGTGCCGGCCACCAGCCCGTCCCGCTGATATTCGGTGTAGCCCTTCCAGTACGCGGTGATGTTGCCGGCGTTGCCGACCGGTATGCAGTGGATGTCCGGCGCTGCGCCGAGTGCGTCGCAGATCTCGAAGGCCGCCGTCTTCTGGCCGTCGATCCGGTCCGGGTTGACCGAGTTGACCAGCGCCACCGGGTAGTCCACCGCGAGTTTGCGAGCCAGTTCCAGGCAGTCGTCGAAGTTGCCGTCCACCTGCAGCAGCCGGGCGCCGTGCACCAGGGCCTGGGCCAGTTTGCCCAGCGCGATCTTGCCCTGCGGCACCAGTACCGCGCAGAGCATGCCGGCCCGCACCGAGTAGGCGGCCGCGGACGCCGAGGTGTTGCCGGTGGAGGCGCAGATCACCGCCTTGGCACCGGCCTCGGCCGCCTTGGAGATGGCCATCGTCATGCCCCGGTCCTTGAACGAGCCGGTCGGATTGACGCCCTCCACCTTCAGGTACACCTCGGCGTCCACCCGCTCGGCGATCCGCGGCGCCGGCACCAGCGGGGTGCCGCCCTCGAACAGGGTGATCACCGGGGTGGCCTCGGTGACCGGCAGCCGGTCGCGGTAGGCCTCGATCACCCCGGGCCAGCTACCGGGACCGGCAGGGTATCGGCTCGGCATGGATCTCCTCGGGTTTCTGGACCGATTCGTGGCCGGTTTCTGGGCCGACTGATGGCTTACCGCGCCCGGCGGCCTTTCGGCAACTCCGACGCTAGGCGCGATCCACCGGTTCGTCGAAGCCCACGTCGTTTGCCAGCAGCTGCTGCAGGCTTTCCCGGCGCACGATCACCGCGGGCCGGCCGTCGGTCACCGCGATCACCGGCGGCCGGGGAATCTTGTTGTAATTACTGGCCATTGCATAGCAGTACGCCCCGGTGGCGGCTACCGCCAGCAGGTCCCCCGGCCGGACGTCGGCGGGCAACCAGCAGTCCCGGACGACGATGTCGCCGCTTTCACAGTGCTTGCCGACCACCCGGCAGCGGGCCGGTGGCGCGTCGCTGGCCCGGTTGGCCAGCACCGCGGTGTACTCGGCGTCGTAGAGCGCGGTACGGATGTTGTCGCTCATCCCGCCGTCCACCGAGACATAGGTACGGCTGCTGCCACCGTCCAGCGCGACCGGCTTGACGGTGCCCACCTCGTACAGCGTGACCATGGTCGGACCGATGACGGCCCGGCCCGGTTCCACCGCGATCCGCGGCACCGGCAGCTCGGCCAGTTCGCACTCCCGTTCGACGATGGCCCGCAACCTACGGGCGATCTCGGCCGGTGACTGCGGGTCGTCGCCGTCCACGTATGCGATGCCCAGGCCGCCGCCGAGGTCGATCTCCGGCAGTTGCCGGCCGTGCTCGGCCTGGATGGCCGCCAGCAGCCCGATCACCCGGTGCGCGGCCACCTCGAACCCGGCGGTGTCGAAGATCTGCGA
>DASUAC010000385.1:0-6265 GCA_035763985.1 Jatrophihabitans sp.
TCGCGCCGATGCCGATCACACCACCGATGGCCGGCGCCAGCGCCACCGTGTAGTAGGGGTGGATGATGCCCTTGGCGTAGCTGAAGACCAGCCCGGTGACCAGCAGCCAGCCACCCCAGAGCACCAGCGCGGCTCGGCTGCCGTCGGTACGAATCGCCTTGCGGGTGAACCACAATCCCGCAACAAGCAGCAGCAGCGCGGACGGCAGCAGCCAGGAGATCTGGCTACCCATGTCGGTGCCGAACAACCGGCTCCAACCGGTCGTACCCCACCGGCCGGCACCGGCCGGGCCACCGCCGCCGACGCTGCCGGTCTCGTTGCCGGTCAGCCGGCCGAAGCCGTTGTAGCCGAGGGTGAGTTCCAGGATCGAGTTGTGCTGCGAGCCGCCGATGTAGGGCCGGTCCCGGGCCGGGATCAGCGACACGATGGCGATCCACCAACCGGCCGCGCCGATCATCGCCAGGCCGGCCAGCAGCAGTTGCCGGATCCGGCCGGCCAGGCCGCCCGGCGCGGCGATCAGGTAGGCCAGCGCGAAGGCCGGAACCACCAGCAACGCCTGCAGCATCTTGGTCAGGAAGCCGAAGCCGATCAGCACCCCGGCCAGCGCCAGCCACCGGGCCGAGCCGGCCTCGACCGCCCGCACCACGCAGTAGGCCGCGGCGACGAGCAGCAGCACCAGCAGCGCGTCCGGGTTGTTGAACCGGAACATCAGCGCCGCCACCGGGGTGACGGCCAGCACCGCGCCGGCGATCAGGCCGGCCACCGCACCGGAGGTCCGCCGCACCGCAAGGTAGAGCAGGCCCACCGAGCCGACCCCCTCCAGCGCCTGCGGAACCAGAATGCTCCATGAATGCAAGCCGAACAGCCGCACCGACAGGGCCATGACCCAGAGCGCGGCCGGTGGCTTGTCGACGGTGATGGAGTTGGCCGAGTCGGACGAGCCGAAGAAGAACGCCTTCCAGCTCACCGACCCGGCCTGCGCGGCGGCCGAGTAGAACGAGTTTGCCCAGCCGGACGCGCCCAGATCCCACAGATAGAGCAGTCCGGTGGCCAGCAACAGGGCGAGCAGGGCCGGCCGGATCCAGGCCGGATCCGCCGTCCGGCCACGCAGCAGGGCGGCCAGCCGGCTGGTCCGGCGCTGCTCGGTGAACGCTGG
The DNA here is from genome assembly GCA_035763985.1 of Jatrophihabitans sp. GTDB lineage: Bacteria > Actinomycetota > Actinomycetes > Mycobacteriales > Jatrophihabitantaceae > Jatrophihabitans_A. The sequence continues at coordinate 1,157 of DASUAC010000385.1, forward strand.
TGACCAACTTTGTCCAGGCGGGACAAGGGTTTGTGAACTCATGTCAGAGAGCCTGACCGGCCAAGCTTGCCGGACTCTGTGCGCCCTCTTTCGGAATCCCGTGGATCGGCAGGGTAACCGTGAACCGGGTGTCGCCCGGTGCGCTGACCACGTCGATCCGGCCGCCGTGCGCGGCGACCACGGCGGCCACGATGGCCAGGCCCAGCCCGGTGCTGCCGGCCGTCCGGGACCGGGACTGCTCACCGCGGGAGAAGCGCTGGAAGATGTCCGGCATCAGCTCGGCGGGGACGCCGGGCCCGTTGTCGGTCACCGACAGCACGGCGTGGTCGGCCTGCCGGCTCAGGCTCAGCCGTACCTCGGTGCCGGGCGGGGTGTGCGTCCGGGCGTTGGCGAGCAGGTTGGCCAGCACCTGATGCAGCCGCTGCCCGTCACCCTGCACGATCACCGGCTGATCCGGCAGATCCAGGCTCCAGCGGTGTTCCGGTCCGGCGGCGTGCGCATCGCTCAGCGCGTCCACCGCGAGCCGGGCCAGGTCGACCTCCTCGCGGTCCAGCGGCCGGCCGGCGTCCAGCCGGGCGAGCAGCAGCAGGTCCTCCACCAGCGTGGTCATCCGGCCGGCCTCGGACTCGACCCGGCTCATCGCGTGCGCGATGTCCGGTGGCGCGGTCTGCCGGCTGCGCCTGGTCAGCTCGGCGTAGCCGCGGATGGCGGCCAGCGGCGTGCGCAGCTCGTGGCTGGCGTCGGCGACGAACTGGCGTACCCGCTGCTCGCTGCGGTGGCGGGCGTTCAGCGCATCGGTGACGTTGGTCAGCATCCGGTTGAGCGCGACCCCGACCTGGCCCACCTCGGTACGCGGGTTGGCGTCCGGCACCCGTTCGGCGACCGCGACCTCACCCTCCTCGAGGTTCATCTCGGCCACCCGGGAGGCGGTCGCGGTGACCCGCTGCAGCGGCCGCAGTGCCAGCCGGACGATCACCGCACCGACCAGCCCGGCGATCAGCAGCGCGAGCGCGGTCAGCACCAGGATCGCCAGGGTCACCCGGTTCAGCGTGTCGTGCACCTCGCGCAGCGGGAAGCCGAGCGCCCGGCTGCCGCCACCCGGCAGCGTGGTGGCGACCACCCGGTACTGGCCGAGCCCGGGCAGCGCGACGGTGTGTGGCCGGCCGTCGGTGGCCACCGTGGCGAGCGCCTGGGCCGCCTCGGCCGGCACCGGCTCCTCGCTGTCGGCGGTGCTGTCCTGCAGTTGCGAGTAGCTGACGGTGCCGCCGAGCACCGAGAGGCCGACCGCGCCGATCGGCGAGCCGGGCGGCAGGTAGCCGGGACCGTTGCCGCCGGGCGGCACCCGGTCGCGATCGCCGTGCTCGGACGGGCGGTCGAAGTTCGTGCCGGCCGCGGTGAGCTGCCGGTCCAGCGCGCCGGTGAGCGAGTTGCGCACCGCGATGTCGGCGAACACCCCGATGCCGGTGCAGACCAGCACCAGCAGGCCCAGCACGCTGGCGATGAGCCGGCTGCGCAATGTCCAGTTGCCGACCGAGTGCCGCCGCAGGAAGGCGCGCACTGCTCAGCCCGCGGGGCGCAGTACGTACCCGACGCCGCGCAGCGTGTGGATCATCGGCTCGCGGCCGGCGTCGATCTTCTTGCGCAGGTAGGAGATGTAGATCTCGACCACGTTCTGCTGGCCGCCGAAGTCGTAGTTCCACACCCGGTCCAGGATCTGGGCCTTGGACAGCACCCGGCGCGGGTTGCGCATCAGGTAGCGCAGCAGCTCGAACTCGGTCGCGGTCAGCGAGATCTCCTGGCCGCCGCGGCTGACCTCGTGGCTCTCCTCGTCCAGCATCAGGTCGCCGACGGTGAGCACCGAGCCGCCCTGGGCGATCGCGACGGTGGTCCGCCGGAGCAGCCCGCGTACCCGCGCCACCACCTCTTCCAGGCTGAACGGCTTGGTCACGTAGTCGTCGCCACCGGCGGTCAGCCCGGCGATCCGGTCCTCCACCGCGTCCTTGGCGGTGAGGAACAGCACCGGCAGGTGCGGCGCGTCGTCGCGTAGCCGGCGCAGCACCTCCAGGCCGTTGAGGTCCGGCAGCATGACGTCGAGCACCACCGCGTCCGGCCGGAACTCCCGAGCGGTACGGACCGCGGTCAGGCCGTCGTGCGCGGTGCGGATCTCCCAGCCCTCGTAGCGCAGGGCCATGGTCAGCAGGTCGGCCAGGTTGGGCTCGTCGTCGACGACCAGCACCCGGACCGGCTGGCCGTCCGGGCGGACGAGAGAGGGGGAGCGGGACGCGCTGGTTGTGGTCATGCTGGACAGCGTGCGGCAGTCGACTGGTTCGTTGCTGGCAATTGTCTGTGGCCAACCTGTGGATACGGACGACTCAGTCGATCGTCAGTGCCGGCACAGCGGGCTGCCAGCTTCGCCGGTCAGCGTGTCCCTCGAACCCGGCCAATCCTCGGAGGATCGATCACGTGACCATGATGTGGACGCCGCCGGCACCGCAGGCAAGCTATCCCGCCGCCCGGCCGCCGTTGTGGTCGGTGCGCCGGACCGCGCTGGCCGTCGTCGTCGCGGTGGCGGTGGGAGCGCTGACCGCGGTCGGGGTGTCCTACGCCGACACCGGCTCATCGGCCGGTCCGTCGATCGGCCCGCGCGGCGGCTTCGGCGGCCAGGGTCCTGGCGGCTTCCCGGGCGGCATCCCCGGCGGCGCTGCTCCGCAGTCCGGCCAACTCGGCGGCGGTAGCTGAGCGCCGCCTCGGCCGAATTCCTCGTGGGCCGGGTGGCCGGTGGGCACGGGCCGGCACCGGATAGACTCCACCGGACACGGTCCGCCGTGCGCCGCCTTAGCTCAGTCGGCAGAGCGTCTCACTCGTAATGAGAAGGTCTAGGGTTCGATTCCCTAAGGCGGCTCCGATGGAGCCCGAGTAATCGGGCCTCCAGGCGTTTGGCCATCCGTCCAGAGCTGTCCTGACTAGACCTGTCAAGACGGAGGATGGCTATCCAGATGGCTATATTGCGTGCGGTGAAGACGTCCCAGCGTCGGCAGTACGGCACCGGCTCGGTCTTCTGGAACGCTGGCCTCGGGCTCTGGACCGGCACCATCGAGGCTGGTACGACCGCCAAGGGCACTCGCCGGCGGGTGACTGTTTCCAGCTCGATGCCTGGCGACGAGGGCAAAGCCGAGTGTCGACGGAAGCTGGAACAGAAGGTCAGGCAGATCCACCGTGAGGGCGCGCCGGGCCAACGCGGTAGGCAAGGCCACCGTCAAATCGTGGGCTGAGAAGTGGCTTGAGGTCCGAGAGCGCCGCCCACGACCAAAGTCCTTCGCCACTGATCGCTCCGCGGTCCTGCGCTGGATCGTGCCGACCATCGGACGCAAGCGACTCGAGGCGCTGACGCCTGCCGATGTGCGGTCGGTCGGAGATACGATTCGGGCCGCCGGCAGGACCAGCTCGACGGAGCGGCGGGCGCACATCGTCCTGATCCGCATGCTCAAGGACGCGATCGTCGAGGGGCATCCTGTCTCGCAGCGGCTGCTGCTGATGGACGCCCCCACCAAGTCGGTCTCCGACCGGGATGCCATCGACATCGGTGACGCGCGTGCGCTGCTTCGTGCTGCCGCACAGCAGCCGGATGGCTCCCGGTGGCTGGGCGCACTCCTGCAAGGCCTGCGGCAGGGCGAGCGCCACGTGGTAGCTCTGGGCGCTACTCTGCAGGCTGCCCTCCGGTGGCCAAGTCATCATGAGCATCGCGAGCTTAGAGAGCCACCAGCAGGCACGAGCCTCGCTCGCCAAAGTTCGACGGGCTGACGTCCACATCGCAGCCATCAACACGATCATTGAAAACTGGCTGCCTACGGTCGGGCAGCCAGTCGCAGCGATTGCCAACGATCGGCTGTCATGGGATGTGCGGCTGTCACTTTCTACGCCGGCATCACTGGAAAGCTTGTCGCTTACCTTCGGCGACGCCATCCATAACCTCAGGTCTGCGCTCGACCATCTGGTTTGGTCCTACGCCTCCCCCGACCAATTGGATGACGAGGCGCGCCGGCAGTTGGCCTTTCCGGCCAGCCAAACTGAGCAGAGCTGGAACCAGAACCACGGTCGTTGGCTCCGGTCTGTGCCGCTCGATGTGGTTGCCCGGATCAAGGACTGCCAGCCGTATAACCGTCCCGTTGGCGTACGTGCCAGTGATGCGCTGCTAGGGCTCAATGCGCTGGATAACCAAGACAAGCACCGTCTGCTCGTCGAGGCCCAAGCTGCGCTAACCGATATGGGCGTGGCACATAGCGTCGAGTTCGCCAGTGAGGAGGCGGCCGAGCGCAACGTGCCGCCGGACGTCACCGTGCATCAGGCCAAACTCGAGGACAAGGCCTTGCTGTTAGAAGGCCGGACGGTAGACCGCATCGAGAAAATCAGCGGCAACATCCAGGTGGAGTATCAGTTCCTGGTGATCACGCCGCGTGGGCCTGCCGAATTGCTGGACGTCCTGGCTGGCATGCGGCACTACGTGCTGCTACTACTCGCGTACGTCTGTGATGTCGGCCCGTCGACCGCCTGATGGCTTATCGGGGAGGCAGGTCGATGGTGTAGCGGTCGATCTTGATGTCTAGCGGCTTGCCCGGGTCGGCGCCGGGCGGCAGCGGGAGCGTGGTGAGGTGCGGTGACAGGTCGGCGGTGCAGAGGTAGAGGTTGCTCTGCGCGGGTAACCGGATGCTGTCCACGACGAGTTGTTGCGGGCCGGTGAGCCGGACGCGGGTTGCGATCTGTGGACAGGTGCCACTGCCCTCGAACGAGACGACGATGGAGCGGCCCGGGCCGTGCGCGACTCGCGGCGCAGCCAGGGCGTGGTCGGGCGGTGATATCGCCGGGCCGAAGAATCGGCCGGTGCCCGGGGGAGGCGTGGTGCCGTTCGGCGGCAACGGTGGAAGCGCGGCGGTGTGCGACGCTGCGGCTGAGGCCGTCGGTTTGCCCGTCCGTGAGGCGACCTTGTCGATCAGCAGCCCGATCGCGCCGAGGACGAGAACGGCGGCCGCACCGGCGGCGATGACGGTCGGCAACCGGCTGCGCCGGTCCGGGCCGAGCCTGGGTGGGATGCGCTCGAACGATATCTCGGCT
>DASUAC010000386.1:0-12996 GCA_035763985.1 Jatrophihabitans sp.
ATCGGTCGCCGCGAGTACCAAGGCCTCCGGGTCCCGGCCGGTTGCCCGATCCGAGTCGGCTACCAGGGATCGCAGTCGGTCGATCGCACCGGTCAGCCCGAACTGCGCCGCGCCCAGTCCCTCCACGAAGTAGCCGCGACGATACCGGCCGGCGTCCTCACCCTGCCGCAGTACCGGATATACCGCGGAGAAGCCACCGGGTACGCCCTCCGCCGCCACTTCCCCTCGGGTAAGGATGCCGTATCGGTCCAGCAGCGCCTCGGTGCGGACCAGCGCGCGCTGGGTGTCCTCGGCAGCGCGATCCGGCAGCCGGGACCAGCGTCCTGGCAGCTGTGGGCCGCTGGGTTGAGCGGCGGGCGAGCCGGTCCGGGGCAAGGCGCTCTGGCTCAGGCTGGCCCGGCTGAGGCTGGCTCGACTCAGATTCGGCCGCGCGAACCGGCCATATCGCGATCGGGTGGCGGCGCCCCTGCCCCGGCCGTGTGCGGTGCGGCCGCCGGACAACCGGGATCGCACGGGCGCCAGCGTGTCATTGGTGAGCCAACCGGAGAACACCAGATCCCAGATGGCCTGGGTGATGTCCGCATCCGCCGGCCGGCCGGCCGGTTGCTCGGCGGACGCGTCGGGCGGCGCGTAGTAGCCGCTGATCCGGTCCACGATGCCCCGCAGGAACAGGGCCTGACCGTCCGACAACGTGGCGAGAATCGCCTGATGCAGGTCGGACAGTTCGAGATCGGTACGTGGTGGCAGCAGCAACTCGGCGGCATCGGCCGGCACCAGCGTCAGCCAGCCGTCGTTGCCGGCCAGTGTGCCGGCGCCGGCCCAGAGCACCTCGCCTGCCGTGGTCAGCTCGTCCAACTGGCTGGGGGAGTAGTCGGCCACCCGAGCCGGTAGGACCAGTGTCTCGAGCGCGCTGGCCGGCAACGGCACGCCGGCAAGTTGTTCGATCACTCGCGCCAGGCCGTCCACGCCACGGTTGCGCCGGTTGCCGCCGACGCCCTGCCAGTGCGGCAGGAACCGGGCGAGGACCTGCTGCGGGGCAGGCTCGACCTCCCTACGCAGGGCCGCGAGTGAACGCCGCCGGATGGTGCGCAACATCCCCGCGCCGCAATATTGCCGGCCGGTGGTGCCTGCGCTGAACTCGCCGGCCACCACCTGGCCGCTGGCCACCAGCCGCTCCAGTCCGGCATGCACCACCGCCGTGCCCAGACCGAGGCGGGCAGCCGGCTCGGCGACGGTGAACGGGCCGTGCGTACGCGCGTATCGGGCGAGCAGATCACCGAGCGGATCGGCCACCAGTTCGGTGAACACCTCCGGGATGCCGACCGGCAGCGCGGTGCCGAGCGCGTCTCGCACCCGGCCGGCGTCCTCGATGGTCAGCCAGCGGGGCTCGCCGCCGATCCGGACCTGGATGACCCGTCGGTCCGATTGCAGTTGCCGCAGTTCCGATTCGGTGGCACCGCGGGCGATCGCCTCCTCCGTGGTCAGATCACCCACCTCCCGCAGCAGATCGTGAACCTGGTCCATGCCGTGCACGCGGCGGGACAGGGTCAGCCGCTGGGCGTCGGCGATCGACTCGGCGATGGCTTGCTCGTCCAGCAGGTCACGCAGATCCGGCGAGCCCATCAGCTCGGCGAGCAGCGAGGTGTCCAGGGTGAGCGCCTGTGCCCGGCGTTCGGCCAGCGGTGCGTCGGTGTCATAGAGGAACATCCCGACGTAGCTGAACAGCAACGACTGCGCGAACGGTGACGGCGTGGCCGTCTCCACTTCGATCAGCCGGATCTCGCGGCTGCCGATCCGCCGCATCAACTCGGTCAACCCGGGCAGGTCGTAGACGTCCTGCAGACATTCCCGCATGGCTTCCAGCACCACCGGGAACTGGCCGTAGTCGCGCGCCACCTGCAGCAGCGAATTCGCCCGTTGCCGCTGCTGCCAGAGCGGAGCCCGGCGGCGCGGGTCGCGCTTGGGCAGCAGCAGGGAGCGGGCGGCACATTCCCGGAACCGGGATGCGAACAGCGCCGAATTGGTGATCTCGCCGGTCACCAGGTCGGCGATCTCGCCGGGCTCGAACACCGTGATGTCCGCCCCCGGTGGCTCCGCGGTGGTGTCGGCCAGCCGCAGGACGATGCCGTCGTCGGTGTGCATGGACTGCACCTCCATGCCGTACCGCTCCCGCAGGGCGGCTGAGATGGCCAGTGCCCAGGGTGCGTTCACCGGAGCCCCGAACGGCGAATGCACCACCAGCCGCCAGTCACCCAGTTCGTCCCGGAACCGTTCCACCACGACGGTGCGGTCGGTGGGCAACTGCCCGGTCGCGGCTCGCTGTTCGGCCAGGTAGGCCACCAGGTTGCCGGCCGCCCACTCGTCCAGGCCGGCCCGGCGAGCGCGCGCCGTCGCCTCGGTCGGTTCCGCGTGGCTGATCTCCCGCACGAACGCACCCAGTGCCTGGCCCAGTTCGACCGGCCGGCCCGGTGAATCGCCTTTCCAGAACGGCATCTTCCCGGTCTGGCCGGGCGCAGGGGAGACGAGCACCCGGTCGTGCGTGATGTCCTCGATCAGCCAGGAGGACGAGCCGAGCAGGAACACCTCACCCACCCGCGACTCGTAGACCATCTCCTCGTCCAGCTCGCCCACCCGCCGGCCTGGCCCGTCCGCAGCGGCTAGGAACACGCCGAACATGCCGCGATCGGGAATGGTGCCGCCCGAGGTGACCGCGAGCCGCTGCGCGCCGGCTCGTCCGGTCAGGGTGCCGGTGATCCGGTCCCAGATCAGCCGTGGGCGCAGCTCGGCGAACGCATCGGACGGATAGCGACCGGCCAGCATGTCGAGCACCGCTTCCAGTGCCGAGCGGGGCAGCGTGGCGAACGATGCGGATCGCCGTACCAGGGTTTCCAGGTCGTCCACGGTGATCGGGTCCAGCGCGACCATGGACACGATGTGCTGGGCCAGCACGTCGAGTGGGTTGCGCGGGTAGCGGATGGACTCGATCTGGCCGGCCTGGATGCGCTCGGCCACCACGGCGCACTCGAGCAGGTCACCGCGGTACTTCGGGAAGATCACCCCCCGCGACTCGGCACCCACCTGATGGCCGGCCCGGCCCAGCCGCTGCATCCCGGCAGCCACCGAGGGTGGCGACTCGACCTGTACCACCAGGTCCACCGCCCCCATGTCGATGCCGAGCTCCAGTGAGGAGGTGGCGACCACGGCCGGACTCCGGCCGGCCTTCAGCTCCTCCTCCACCAACTGCCGCTGTTCGCGCGAGACCGATCCGTGGTGGGCCCGGATGTTGGGCAGCCGATCGGGATCCCGTTCGGCGGCCAGCTCGTTCAGCCGGGCGGTGAGCCGTTCGGCCAGCCGGCGCGAGTTCGCGAACACGATGGTCGAGCGGTGGCTGTCGATCAGGTCCAGCACCCGTTCCTCGACGTGCGGCCAGATTGAGGAACGCCGTTGCGGGTTGCCCGACTGATCGGGCTGGCCCTCTCCGAGCTGGCTCAGGTCCTCCACCGGCACCACCACCGACAGGTCGAGCCGCTTGTCGGTGGCCGGCTGCACGATGCTGACGGGCCGGCCACCGGCCAGGTAGGTGGCGACCTCCTCGATCGGCCTGACCGTGGCCGACAGTCCGATGCGCTGGGCCGGCTGCTCGAGCAGGGCGTCCAGCCGTTCCAGGCTCACCGCCAGATGTGCCCCCCGCTTGGTGGCGGCGACCGCATGCACCTCGTCCACGATGATCGTCTCGACGCCGGCCAGCGCCTCCCGGGCGGCCGAGGTCAGCAACAGGAATAAGGATTCCGGCGTGGTGATCAGGATGTCGGCACCGTGCCGAGCGAATGCCCGGCGATCCTCGGTGGACGTGTCCCCGGACCGCATCGCGACAGTCACCGCAGGTTCCGGCAGGCCGAGCCGCCGTGCCGCCTGTGAAATGCCGACGAGCGGCGAACGGAGGTTGCGTTCGACATCGGCCGCCAATGCCTTCAGCGGACTTATGTAGACCACCCGACAGCGCCGTTTCGGGTCGTCCGGGGTGGGCAGGGCGGACAGCCGGTCGATCGCGGAGAGGAACGCGGCCAGCGTCTTGCCGGAGCCGGTGGGCGCCACCACCAAGGTGTGGTCGCCCTTGCTGATCGCCTGCCAGGCGCCGAGTTGCGCCTCGGTCGGTTGCGCGAAGGCACCCTGGAACCAGGCGGCGGTTGCCGGGCTGAAGAGTGCGTCCATGCCTACAGTGTGCGCGACGGGTACGACACTTCTGGCCGCCGCACGTCTGCTGGGCTTGGGCTCAGCCCGGCCGTGCGAGCCGGCCGAGCAGTGACCGCCTCCAACTGTCTGTCGACTGGGGTAGCTACCTGTCCCGGCTACCCTGTAGGGGTGCGGCTCAGCGATTTCTGGAAGCGGATGGAAGCCCGCTTCGGTGCCGGCTACGCGCATTCGCTGGCTGCCGACTACCGGGTGAACAGCCTGGGCGCCACCGTCCGGGACGCGCTGGAGCGAGGGGATTCGCCCCAAGCGGTCTGGCGCGCGGTGTGCCAGGAGTTCGATGTGCCGGGCAAGCTGCACTGAAGCCGTCGCCCCTACCCGACCCGGCCTTCGCCGGGTTGCCGCGACCGAATCGGACCGCCGCACATCATCGGCGTGTCGAAACCTGTCAATCGAACAATTGTTCGTCTAAGCTGTGGACGATCGCGCGGGCTGTCCACAGATCGATCGTGGCCGGCAGAAATGTCGGTGACCCGATCTAGCGTCATTGCCACGTTGATTCAAGCGCACGACGAGAATGGAAGAGGTAGCACAGATGCCCGCAGCCTTCGACCGCGACAAGGCCCTGGAAGTCGCGCTCAGCCAGATCGACAAGCAGTTCGGCAAGGGATCGGTCATGCGGCTGGGGGAGCGGCCGCACGTACCGATCGAGGTGATACCCACCGGTTCCATCGCGTTGGACATCGCACTGGGCATCGGCGGTCTGCCGCGCGGCCGGATCGTCGAGATCTACGGGCCGGAGAGCTCCGGTAAGACGACCGTCGCGCTGCATGCGGTGGCCAACGCGCAGGCCGCCGGCGGCGTGGCCGCGTTCATCGATGCCGAACACGCGCTGGATCCCGAGTACGCCCGCTCGCTCGGCGTGAACACCGACGCGCTGCTGGTCAGCCAGCCCGACACCGGCGAGCAGGCGCTGGAGATCATGGACATGCTGGTCCGCTCCGGCGCGCTGGACATCATCGTGGTGGACTCGGTCGCCGCCCTGGTGCCGCGGGCGGAGATCGAGGGTGAGATGGGCGACAGCCACGTCGGCCTGCAGGCCCGGCTGATGAGCCAGGCGCTGCGCAAGATCACCGGCGCCCTGAACAACTCCGGCACCACCGCGATCTTCATCAACCAGCTGCGCGAGAAGATCGGCGTCATGTTCGGCTCGCCCGAGACCACCACCGGCGGCAAGGCGCTGAAGTTCTACGCCTCGGTACGCATGGACGTCCGGCGCATCGAGACGCTCAAGGACGGTGGCGACGCGGTCGGTAACCGCACCCGGGTGAAGGTGGTGAAGAACAAGGTCGCGCCGCCGTTCAAGCAGGCCGAGTTCGACATCGTGTACGGCCAGGGCATCAGCCGGGAAGGCTCGCTGATCGACGTAGGCGTCGAGCAGGGCATCGTCCGGAAGTCGGGCGCTTGGTACACCTACGAAGGCGACCAGCTCGGTCAGGGCAAGGAGAACGTCCGCAATTTCCTGCGCGACAACCCGGACTTGGCGGACGAGATCGAGAAGAAGATCAAGGAGAAGCTGGGGGTGGGTGCGCAGCTCAGCGAGGACGGCCCGCTTCCCGCTCCGGTCGACTTCTGATCGATGGCACGCCAACGGCCGGCACCCCACCGGCCACCGACTGCGGCTCGCCCGCCGGGACCAGCAGACCCGGCGGGCGACGATCGGGAACCGGATCCCGACTCGGTAGCTCACACCATCTGCTTGCGGTTGCTCACCCAGCGGGCACGAAGTAGCGCCGAGCTGGCCGACGCTCTGCGGGCTCGCAATGTGCCGGACGACGCAGCGGCGCGAGTGCTGGATCGGTTGACGAAGGTCGGCCTGGTCGACGACCGCTCCTTCGCGATGAGCTTCGTGCAGGCCAAGCATGCCGAACGTGGTTTGTCGGCACGCGAGCTGGCCCGGCAGCTACGGGTCAAAGGGATCGGTGAGGACACCATCGAGGATGCGCTTACCGGCCTTGACGCAGAGGCCGAACGGTCAGCGGCGCGACGGCTTGCCGAACGCAGGCTCAGGAGCATGTCCGGATTGCCGACGGAAACCCGGATCCGTCGACTGGCCGGCATGCTCGCTCGTAAGGGTTACTCGTCAGGTGTCGCCTTTCAGGTGGTTCGGGAGGTTATCGGGGAGGCCGCCGCTGAGCACGTGGACAGCGACTCCCTGCTTGCCTGACCGTTCTGAGTGGCACCGCCCCGCGCGGCTCGCTTGACCCGGGTTGTATTGCTTCTTAGCCTTCAGATCATCAGGGAACCGGATGTGCTGCGGACATATCGCAGCGCACTGACATATAGCTCGTCATTTCGGGTTGCGCTCTAGCACGGAGGAGGAGTAGCGCTGGCCGGGCACCGTCCAGGTGCGTGCTTGACTGTCTGTCCTTTCCGCTAGCGGAATCGTCGGCTCCGGCTTCCTGGCTCTGCCGTGCGATGAGTCTTGACGACGCGTCGCCTCCGCGAGAGGAGGACGTCGATGAGTGGGTGGGTGAACTTCGCCGCGATAGTCGCGGTGTTTGTGCTGCTCCTAGTGCTTGGCCTGAGGTTTATCTCGGTTTACAACCACAAGCCGGTCGAGAGGCCGGCCGCCGCGGATCCCGGCCAGACGCTGCGTAACGCCGAGGCCGAGGCCGACGCGGTCCGGCAGCGGGCTCAGCGGGACGCCGAGGCGGCGCGCCGGGCGGCCGACACCGAGATCGAGTCGTTGCGGCGTGCGGCGCAGGCAGAAGCCGAGGCCGCACGTACCAGCGCGGATTCCGCGCGGGCCCGGGCCGAAGCCCTGGCTGCTGACCTGGTCGCGGATGCTCGCCGCACCATCGAGCGGGACACCGCCGAGCGGGCCGCCCGGCTGGAGCGGACTCAGCTCGACCTGGCGGCCCGGGTCGAGCAGCTCGATCAGCGCGCCGCCGAGCTGGCCGCACTGGCTGACGAGCTCGGCCGGCGGCAATCCGGTCTCGACCAAGCCGCAGCCGAGCTGGCCGAGGGGCAGCGCCAGTTGGCATTGGCCGAGCAGCGATTGGCCGCCGAGCGCACCGACTTCCTCGAACGAACCTCCGGCATGAGCGCCGAACAGGCCAAGCAGGAGCTACTGACGTCGGTGGAAGCCACGGCACGCCGGGATGCGGCGAACCTGATTCGCACCATCGAGGCCGAGGCTCGAGCCGAGGGCACCCAGCGGGCCCGGAACATCGTGGTGGAGGCGGTGCAGCGGGTAGCCAGCGAGCAGACCACCGAGACGGTGGTCAGCGTGCTGCACCTGCCCAGCGACGAGATGAAGGGCCGCATCATCGGCCGGGAGGGGCGCAATATCCGCGCCTTCGAGTCGGTGACCGGGGTGAACGTGATCATCGACGACACGCCGGAGGCGGTGCTGCTGTCCTGCTTCGATCCGGTGCGCCGGGAGGTCGGCCGGATCACTCTGGAGAAGCTGGTGCTGGACGGCCGCATCCATCCGCACCGGATCGAGGAGATCTACGAGTCCGCGAAGGTCGAGGTGGACGAACTCTGCCTGCGCGCTGCCCGAGATGCGCTGGCCGACGTGGGCATCACCGACCTCGACGAGCGGTTGGTGCCAACCCTCGGCCGGTTGCGGTACCGCACCAGTTACGGCCAGAACGTACTCGGGCATCTGATCGAGACGGCACACATCGCCGGCATCATGGCCAGCGAGCTGGGGCTGCCACCTGCCTTGATCAAGCGCTCGGCGTTCCTGCACGACATCGGCAAGGCGCTCACCCATGAGGTGGAGGGCAGCCACGCCATCATCGGTGCCGAACTGCTGCGCAGGTACGGGGAGTCCGAGGCGGTCGCGCACGCGGTGGAGGCACATCACAACGAGGTGGCACCGCGCACCGTCGAGGCGGTGCTCACCCAAGCCGCCGACGCGTGTTCGGCGGCCCGGCCGGGCGCCCGGCGGGAATCGCTCGAGGCCTACATCAAGCGGTTGGAGCGGATCGAGGAGATCGCCTCGGCCAAGAGCGGCGTGGAGCGGGTGTTCGCCATGCAATCCGGCCGGGAGGTACGGGTCATGGTGTTGCCGAACGAGGTGGACGACATGGCCGCCGGGGTGATCGCCCGCGAGGTGGCCAAGCAGATCGAGGACGAACTCACCTACCCGGGCCAGATCCGGGTGACCGTGGTCCGCGAATCGCGTGCCACCGAAGTGGCGCACTGAGAGCACTGCCGTGCGCCCCGGACGGGTGCCTGGAGCGCACCGGCAGGTCTCGTACCCTTGAGCTGCTATGACTGACCTCGACCGGCCGGCACCGACCTATGCCATCCGCACGTACGGCTGCCAGATGAACGTGCACGATTCCGAGCGGTTGGCCGGCCTGCTGGAGCAGGCCGGCTACGCCCGGTCCAGCGATCCGTCCGGTCAGGCCGCCGACCTGGTCGTGTTCAACACCTGCGCGGTCCGGGAGAACGCCGACAACCGTCTCTACGGCAACCTCAGCCACCTGGCACCCGTCAAGGCGGGACGTCCGGGTATGCAGATCGCGGTGGGCGGCTGCCTGGCCCAGAAGGACCGGGACCGGGTGCTGGAGAAGGCGCCGTGGGTCGATGTGGTGTTCGGCACCCACAACCTGGCCAGCCTGCCGGTGTTGCTCGAGCGAGCCCGGCACAACCGGCAGGCGCAGGTCGAGATCGTCGAGGCCCTGCAGAACTTTCCGTCCGAGCTGCCCAGCCGGCGGGACTCGGCCTTCTCGGCCTGGGTGTCGATCTCGGTCGGCTGCGACAACACCTGCACGTTCTGCATCGTGCCCAGCCTGCGGGGCCGGGAGACCGATCGCCGGCCGGGGGACGTGCTGGCCGAGATCAAGGCACTGGTCGCCGACGGGGTCAGCGAGATCACCCTGCTCGGGCAGAACGTCAACTCCTACGGCAGGTCCTTCGGCGATCCGCTGGCGTTCGGCCGGCTGCTGCGCGCCTGCGGTGAGATCGACGGCCTGGACCGGGTTCGGTTCACCAGCCCGCATCCGCGGGATTTCACCTCCGACGTCATCGCCGCGATGGCCGAGACGCCGAACGTGTGTCCGCAGCTGCACATGCCGCTGCAGTCCGGCTCGGATGCGATCCTGCGCGCGATGCGCCGGTCCTATCGGCAGGCCCGGTATCTGGAGATCATCGACGCGGTCCGTTCGGCGCTGCCGCACGCGGCGATCAGCACCGACATCATCGTCGGCTTCCCCGGCGAGACCGAAGCGGACTTCGCGGCGACCCTGGCGGTGGTGGAGCGCGCCAGGTTCGCCAGCGCGTTCACCTTCCAGTACTCGCCCCGGCCGGGCACCCCGGCTGCCACGATGGCCGATCAGGTGCCGAAGGCGGTCGTCCAGGAACGCTACGACCGGCTGATCGCGTTGCAGGAGCAGATCAGTTGGGACGCCAACCGGCAGTTGGTCGGCACGACCGCCGAGGTGCTGATCAGCACCGGCGTGGGTAAGAAGGATGCCGCGAACCTGCGGTTGTCCGGCCGGGCGCGGGACGGCCGGCTGGTGCACGTGGCACCCGGGGATTCCGCGATCGGCCCGGGCGATGAGGTGACCGTGGCGATCAGCTATGCCGCCCCGCACCACCTGGTCGCCGACGGCCCGATCCTGGCCCATCGGCGCTGGCGTGGCGCCGGGGCCGGTGCCACCCCGCCGACGAGGCCGGCTACGGGGCCGGCTGGGGGGCAAGTGCTCAGCATCGGCCGCCGACCCGGCTGACCGCGGCGAATCCAGCCGGACGGGACTGTGCGGCCTAACCTGCCGGGGTGTGCGGCGTTACTCGCCCGGAATCAGCGCCCGGCGCTGAGCCACCTCGGCCTCGGCGCGGGCGATCCGGGCCTGATCGCCGGACGCCTCCGCCCGGGCCAGCTTCTGCTCGGCCTCCGCCAGTCGCTGCTTGAGCTGGGCGAGGAACGGATTGGAATCGCCGGAGCTGCGGTTCCACTCGGCATCGAGGGCTTCTCGCACCCGTTGTTCGGCGGCGCGCATCCGGGACTCGATCCGCTGCACGGCATCCCGCGGCACGTGCCCGAACGATTCCAGCCGATCCTGCAGGTCGCGCAACGCCACCTGGGCCTGCCGGGGATTGCTGATGTCCAGCGCCTCGGCCTCGGCGATGATGGCTTCCTTCTGCTTCAGGTTCTGCAGCTGCTCGGCGTCCCGCTCGGCGAACACCCCGGATCGGCGGGCGAAGAATGCGTCCTGGGCAGCCCGGAACCTCTTCCAGAGCGCGTCCTCGGTGGCCCGGTTGGCCCGCGGCGCCGCCTTCCACTGACTCATCAGGTCCTTCAGCGCCTGCGCGGTTTCACGCCAGTCGTCCGAGCCGGACAGTTCCTCGGCCTGCTGAACCAGCTTCTCCTTGGCCGCCTTGGCGGCCTCCCGCTCGGTATCCAGCTGCGCGAAGTGGCTGCCTCGGCGCTTGCCGAAGGCGTCCCGGGCGGCGGCGAACCGCTTCCACAGGGCGTCGTCGGTCTTGCGGTCGATGCCCTTGATCTGCTTCCACTCGTCCACGATGGCCCGGAGCCGGTCGCCGGCCGCCTTCCACTGGGTCGACGACTCGGCGATCTTCTCGGCCTCGGCGACCAGCGCCTCCTTCTGCGCGATCGCTTCCGCCCGAGCCGCATCCCGCGCCTCGGCCTGCTCACCGATCTTGGCGTCCGCGGCTGCGATCAATGCGACCAGCTGGCCGTCCAGGGCAGCCAGGTCACCGATCGCCGCCACCTCGGGCAGCGAGGCGTGCAGGGTCATCGCCTGCGATTTGGTGGACCGCGCGTCACCGGTGCCGGACTCCAGCCGTCGGCTCAGCAGGTCGACCTCGGTCTGCAGGTCCTCGTACCGCCGGGTGTAGTACGCAAGTCCTGCCTCGGCATCGCCGGCCTGCCACGACCCGATCTCACGCTCGCCGTCGGCTGTCTTGACGAAGACCGTGCCCTGGTCGTCGATGCGCCCCCACTCCGAACTCATATCGTGCATTAGACACGACCGAACGGTGGGCGGTGCAAGCCGGTTAGCCTGTTGCAACGCGACTGTCACCAGGGTCGGCCCGAAGGCGACAGCGAGTGAGCATCGCAGGAGCGTCAGCGACGAGGAGCGGAGCGAGCGCGGAGCCGAGCAGTGCGACCAGCGACGAGGAGCGTCAGCGAGCGCGGAGCCGAGCAGCAGAACGAGCGAACGAGGACCGCACGAGCGCGCGACATCAAGGAGCAGGGAAAAGCGGGATGACCGAGTCGGACTTGACGGTGCTGGCCGTGGTCGGGCCCACCGCCACCGGCAAGTCCGACCTCGCCGTGGCGCTCGCCCAGCGTCTCGGCGGCGAGATCATCAATGCCGATTCCATGCAGCTGTACCGGGGTATGGACATCGGCACCGCCAAGCTTGCCGAATCCGAGCGCGGTGGCATCCCGCATCACCTGCTCGACATCTGGCCGGTGACCAAGTCCGCGGCGGTCGCCGAGTACCAGCAGTTGGCCCGGACCGCCATCGCCGAGATCACCGGTCGCGGTCGGCTGCCGATCCTGGTCGGCGGCTCCGGCTTGTACCTGCGCGGCGCATTGGACAACCTGGACTTCCCGGGTGAGTCGCCGCACATCCGGGCACGGCTTGCTGCGGAGCTGGAACGGATCGGGCCGGCCGCCCTGCATGCCCGACTGGCCGCCCGGGATCCGGAGGCGGCCGCGGCGATCCTGCCCGGCAACGGCCGGCGGATCGTCCGGGCGCTCGAGGTCATCGAACTCACCGGCCGGCCGTTCCTGGCCCGGATGCCGGAATTCCGGTCGATCTACCGGACCGTCCAGCTCGGCCTGGACCGGTCCGACCTGCAGGACCGGGTACGGCTGCGGGTCGAGGCGATGATGGAGCGAGGCCTGCTGGACGAGGTCCGCGGATTGCTGCCGCACGGCCTGCGGTCCAGTCCCACCGCGGGCAAGGCCCTCGGCTATCAACAGCTGCTTGCGGTGCTAGACGACGACGGCCGGCTGTACGGTGAGCTGACCGAGGCAGTCGAGTCGACCGTACGGGCCACCTGGCGATTCGTCCGCCGGCAGCGGTCCTGGTTCCGTCGCGATCCACGGATTCGCTGGCTGGACGGCGCGGACCTCCGCCTGCTCGACTGCGCGCTGGCCGAACTAGCCCCTACTCTGATGGCATGATCAGCGGCTCGGCCAACCACCCGATCCAAGCCGGGCTGTCGGTCATCAAGGCCCACGGTACGGAGAACGACTTCGTGCTGATCCCGGACCTGGACGGCACGCTGTCGCTGTCCGCCGGCCTGGTGCGTGCGCTGTGCGACCGGCATGCCGGTATCGGAGCGGACGGGGTGCTGCGGGTGGTCCGTACCAAGCTGGCGACCGAACCCGATGTGCGTAGCCAGGCCGACCAGGCGGAGTTCTTCATGGACTACCGCAACGCCGACGGCTCCATCGCGGAGACGTGCGGCAACGGCGTCCGGGTGGTCGCGCGCTACCTGCAGCGCGCCGGCTTGGTAGGTGACCGGTTCACGCTGGCGACCCGGGGCGGCGCCGTTGCGATCGGCGTGCGGGACGAGGACGTCACGGTGGTCATCGGTACGGCCACCGTGCGGCCGGAACGGGCCGTGGTCGACGGTGAGCATCCCGGACTCGTCCTGACCCTGCCCAACCCGCATGTGGTGGTGGAGCTGGCCGGCGAACGGGAGCTGACCGAGCTGGACCTGACCCGGCCCCCGGTGGTCGAGCCGCCGCTGCCGGAGGGGCAGAACGTCGAGTTCTTCATCCGCCGCGGGCCGCGGCAGGTGGCG
>DASUAC010000387.1:0-2613 GCA_035763985.1 Jatrophihabitans sp.
CGCCGTGCAGGCCGGTCAGCGCCAGCGTCTCGGCCAGCAGGTGTGGCAGCCCGATCACCCGGGCCACCGCGACGTCCTGCTCGGCTGCGGTGGTGGGCACCGGACGGGCACCCAGGTCACACAGCAGCACCGTCACCGCCAGCCACGCCTCCAGGTCGGTGTCCGGCTCCAGCACCAGCGACCAGGGGGCGTCCCGGAACAGCATCGGATCCGAGGCGAGGAAGCCGGATCGTTCGGTGCCGGCCAACGGATGGCCGCCGATGAACCGGCAACCGGGCAGCCGTTCGGCGACCAGCGGCAGCACCGGGCTCTTCAGCGTGCCGACGTCGGTCACCACCGCGGTGCCGTCCAACGCCGGCCGGATCTCGGCCAGGGCCGCGGGCAGTTGCGGCAGCGGCATGGCGAGCACCACCAGGTCCGCGCCGGCCACCGCCTCGGCAGCCGTACCGGCGACCTGGTAGCCCGCACCGCGGGCCAGCGCGGCCTCGTTCCGGTCGGGGTCGTAGCCCGTGACCCGGTAGCCGCCCCGGGCGAGTGCCTGCAGCACCGAGCCGCCGATCAGCCCGAGGCCGAGCACGGCTATCCGACGAAACTGTTGGGGCACCCGCCCAACGTAGCTCCGGTGGTGGCGTGCGGTCGTGGCTCGGTGGCGGAGCGTGATCGTTCCGATGCCAGCCCGACACTTGTTAGGAACGAAGCGGGATCCAGCGGTGAGCTGCGTCTCGTGGCGGGACGACGCCGGGTTGTCGTTCGGGTCGCGAAGCATCGGCTTCGCTACCGGCCCGCGAGGCGGCGGGTTCGATTCAGGCTTTGCGGTCTTCCGGATCCGTGCCAGGATCAGTCCACTGAGGGACCAGCAGGGTGTCCGGCTAGGCGGAGAGGTAGTCCAGTCATGGCACAGGCCGGTTATGCGGTCGCGGCGTATCGCGACGGTGGCATGTGGCACTGCGACGCGCTGCCGATTGGGGTTCTGGACGATCTCGGCCTGTTGCTCTCCGCCCTGCGGTCGCAGCCGCCCGAGGGTGGTCCCTTCGTGATCGCCTGCATCGACGACGAGTTCTTCCTGATCGCCCGCTCGCACGGGCCCCGGATCGACCTGCTGCTGTCCGACCTGACCGCCTCGGTGGAATTCCCGCTGGCGGCCCAGGTGCTGGACCGGCTCGGCGAGGACCCGCCGGAGGACGACGAGCTCGACGAGGTCTGGCCGATCGGCGAGCTGGATCTGTTCAGCGACCTGGAGTTGGGCGAGGAGGAGATGGAGTCGATTCTCGACGATCTTGACGCCTATCCCGAGGAGATGCTGGACCGGGTGCTGGAACGGATCGGGTTGGAGGCGGAGTTCCAGCGGGCCCGGGCGGCAGGATCGGTGCACTCGTGAGTTTGTTCGCCTTCGCGCTGGTGGGTAAACGCGGTTCCTTCACCGTCGAGGAACTGGATCTGAGCGATTGCGAGTCCGTCGACGACATCGCGGACCTGCTGCGTGACTTCGAGGAGCCGGTGCGGTTGCTCGGTGTGGAGCAGGACGACGAGTACGCGGTGCTGGCCCGGCTGGACATGGCCGACGACGAGCGGGACCGGCCGATGCGGGTCTTCCTGTCCAACGGCCACGCCGCCGACGACTATCCGCTGGCCCAGCTGTTCGCCGACGGGCTGGAGGAGATCGGCGGCGACCCGCTGGACGGCGACGAGGACGCGCCGGCCGGCGTGCACGACGCGGCGCCGTTCGGCGATCCGCGGCTGCTGAGCGACCTGGGGATGGAGCCGGCCGAGCTGCTCGAACTCGCGGTACGCGAGGGCACCCTGCCGGCCGACCTGCTCGACGCGGTGTGCGAGCGGGTGGGCGCCTCGGCGGAGATCGAAGCGCTGCGCGCTTGACCCCCTCGGCACCCTCGCCGGCCTGGCTGGACGAGGTGATGGGCCTGGCGCTGGAGCAGGCGCTGCGGTCGGCACCCACAGCCGACGTACCGGTGGGCGCGGTGCTGCTCGCGGCGGACGGCGCCGTGCTCGGCGCGGGCTGCAACAGCCGGGAGGCCGATCGCGACGTCACCGGGCACGCCGAGATCCTCGCGCTGCGGGCTGCCTCGGCGGCGGTGGGGGACTGGCAGCTGACCGGCTGCACCCTGGTGGTGACGCTGGAGCCGTGCACCATGTGCGCCGGCGCCCTGGTGCAGGCCCGGCTGGCCCGGCTGGTGTTCGGCGCCTGGGACCCCAAGGCGGGCGCGGTCGGCTCGCTGTGGGACGTGGTCCGGGACCGGCGGCTGAACCACCGCCCGGAGGTGTACGGCGGCATCCGAGCGGCCGAGTGTGGCCGGTTGCTGACCGATTTCTTCGCCCGTCGACGGTGACGGTATTGTTCTGCCCGGTGGCGTGTCCGAGCGGCCGAAGGAGCACGCCTCGAAAGCGTGTGAGGTGCAAGCCTCCCAGGGTTCGAATCCCTGCGCCACCGCCAATGTGATGTCGCAGGACATCGAGGGACAGACCCGGCCTCCGAGCGGTCGGGTCACCCTGCGTCCGCAGCAATGTGCCGGGACCCACGCCTCTGTCGGCTAGTTCGGCGATGCCAGAGCTATGGACGCTCCAGAGCACGGCCTGAGTCCTCGTCCAGCCCACCAC
>DASUAC010000388.1:0-3610 GCA_035763985.1 Jatrophihabitans sp.
TGCAGGATCCGCTCCCAGAGCCCGTCCTCGGCCAGCCACTGGGCTGCCGGGTAGCCGAGCAGTTCCTCGGCCCGCTCATTGACGAACGTCAGCCGCAGGGTTACCGGGTCCCGCTCCCACACGATGGCATTCAGCCCGGCCACCGTCGCCTGCAGCCGGGCGACGCTCGTCTCGGCCGCGATCCGCGCCGCCTGCTCGACGACCGCGGCGGCACGAGCGTCGTCGGCCTCACTCCGCTCCGTTATGTCCAACACGCTGCCGCGGATCAGCCGCCGAGCCGGATCCGGTAACCGCAGCAGGGTGATCTCGCAGGGGACGTCCACGCCGTCGGCGCGCCGATGCATCCACTCGAACCGGGGACGTTCACCGGCCAGGGCCCGGTCCAGGTAGGCCATCGCGGCGCTCTGCGATGCTCGCCCGTCCGGTTGCACCGGCGGGCTCACGTCCACCGGACCCACCTTCAGCAACTCGGCCCGGCCCATGCCGTACAGCACCTCGGCCGCCCGGTTGACGGTGACGAAGTGACCGGCGTCGAGGTCGAGGATCACGATCGCATCCGGCGCGTACTCGACCAACGCCGCCAACCGCGCAAGCTCGGCGCGGACGTCCTCGGTGAACCCATCGCCGGCCGGCGGGTCCACCGTGCCACCCCGATCGCCGGCGGCCGGTGGATCCGCCGGGCGGTCGATGGCCTCGACGTCGGAGGAGCCCATGACGCCCTCCACGATCCAATAGACGCCGGTCGACGCGCTGTGCGCGCCGAGTTCCAGTGGCCGACTGCCTCGGCCAGGCGCGACGGTCCGAACCCGGAAGGCTCCCAGGCCACGGACCAGCAACGCCGGTCCACGGATCGTACCTCCGATGACCCGTGATCAGCGCGGAATCCGGGCAGCGGCGATCGCCCGCATGGTTCGCCCTGGAGACCCGGTCGACGCTCGCGACGAACTCCAGGACGCCCTTATGCTGACGGCACAAACGTTGCACGCCGCCCGAACGAGCTTTGCCCGGCGGGACACCCCGGGGTGCACCGCACGAGCCGGACGGGCACCCGCGGGTTAGGGAGCCGTGACCGGCAGCGGCCGATCAGCCTTCGGCCGGCCAGTCCATCCGGTAGCGCAGGTGAGTGGCCACGAACTCCAGGCCGGCCCGGTCGGCCTCGACCGAATCGGCGTAACTCGGCGGATCGGCCGGGTCGGTCAGCATGACCTCCTCGGTGCTGATCTCCGGTTCGCCGGTGTAGCCACGCTCTGCCGCCGATACCCGGCCGGCATGCAGCGCTGATTCGAGCATCGACAGGTCATTCTCGATCGGGACGACGCCGGTATAGGACCAGCTGGGCAGATCGGTCATGCGGCAACTCTGTCATGCCCGCCGGCGCCGTCCCGCGGCAGGCCTTGTCCGGATGCACCGGCCCGCATCGGGGCATTGCGGCGAGCCGGCGGTCGCGGTGGCGGCGATGCCTGCAGTACGGTCGAATGCGGGGCTGAATCGCACAGCCGACTCCAAGACCGCCGGCGGTCTCGTCCGGAAACCGCAACCGCCGCGCAGGTCCGTTGACCGTGCGAGGGAAAGATGGCAGTACGCAGGAGCGTCCGACCGGCCGATGAACCCGACGATCTGAACGATCTCAACAAGACCTCGTGGTTCGGTGTGCTCAAGCGCTCGATCAAGGAATACAGCAACGACAACCTGTCCGACTGGGCCGCCGCGCTGACCTATCGCGGTGTGATGACGCTGGCGCCGGCCGCGCTGATCGTGGTCTCGGTGCTCGGCCTGCTCGGCAAGTCGACCACCGACAAACTGCTGACCAACATCGGTCAACTGACACCCGGCGGGGTTCAGTCGGTATTGCATCAGATCATCGACAGCGTCCAGCAGCGCGGCAGTGCCGGCCTGGCCGCCGTGATCGGCCTGGTCATCGCGTTCTGGTCGGCGTCCGGCTATGTCGCGGCGTTCATGCGCGCCTCCAACGCCATCTACGGGATGGGGGAGGGCCGGCCGGTCTGGAAGACCGTCCCGGTGCGCATCGCGATCACCCTGGCCATGGTGGTGATGGGCCTGCTCGGGGCGGTGATCGTGGTGTTCAGCGGCCCGCTGGCGGACAAGACCGGTCATGCCCTGGGCCTGGGGGACACCGCGCTCACCGTCTGGAGCATCGCCAAGTGGCCGGTGCTGGTGGTGATCGTCAGTCTGATGCTGGCCATCCTGTATTTCGCCGCGCCGAACGTGAAACAGCCCGGTGTGCAGTGGATCAGCCCGGGTGGCGTGCTGGCCGTGCTGATCTGGCTGGTGGTCTCGGCGGGATTCGCGCTCTATGTGACGCATTTCGGCTCGTACAACAAAACCTACGGCTCGCTGGCCAGCGTGATCATCTTTCTGATCTGGCTCTGGCTGACCAATGTGGCGATCCTGCTCGGTGCCGAATTCAACGCCGAACTGCAGCACGCTCGAGCGATCCAGGCCGGCCAGCCTGCCGATCAGATACCGTTCGCCGAGCCGCGGGACACCCGCAAGCTGACCGATGACCAGCTGCGCAAGGCCGCTGCGCTCAGCAAGGATCCGGGTCCGCCGGTAGATCCCGGTCGCTGACCGGCACCGACAGGGCCGCCTCGGGTCGTTCCGGGGGCGGCCCTGTCGGCGTCCGGGGGCGGCGCAGGCGTGACTGCGGTTAGTACTTGCCCATGACGAATCGCTGGATTGACTGCAGTCACCAATAGCGCGGACCTTCTCAATTTCTTCTCAAACGTTGACCGGTCATTGACCCAAATCGGCGGGTTTGATTAGCGTCTCGCGCACAGTCACCACCGACTAGTGGTGTCACTCGGAAGTCGGGCCACGCAAGCAGCTGCGGACCTGGTGAGTGCGACTGCTCCTACCCTCCGAAAGGTCGTCACATGGATGCACGAAAGGCATCGCGGTACGGCATGCTAACCGGTTTGGCTGCCGCCGCGGCACTGGTCGGCGGCATGGCCGCGGCCGGTGCGAGTCCCGCCAGTCCGGCGAATTCGCCGAGCCAGGCGCACCTGCACGGCGTGGTGCCGATGGTCGGCAAGGCTCACACGAACCCGGGGGCCATCGGCTCCAAGACGCTGCAGTACGGCGGCGGCGTCGACGGCATCGGCGTCACCAGCGGCAAGGAGAAGGTGTACGTCGTGTTCTGGGGCTCCCAGTGGGGTACCCAGACCACCGACAGCAACGGCAACTACAAGTTCAGCAACGACACCGCGGGTGCGGCCGGCCGGGTGCAGCAGATGCTCAAGGGCCTGGGCACCGGCGGTGAGCAGTGGTCCGGCGTGATGACCCAGTACTGCGAGGGCGTCGCCTACGGCGCCACCAGCTGCCCGAGCAGCGCGCCGCACGTGGCGTACCCGACCGGTGGCGGCACCCTGGCCGGCGTCTGGTACGACACCACCACCGCGCCGTCGGCCGCCTCCGAGCCGCAGATCGCCCAGGAAGCGATCAACGCCGCCGGGCACTTCGGCAACACCACCGCCTCCTCGAACCGGTACGCGCAGTACGTGGTGTTCTCCCCCAAGGGCACCAACCCGGACAACTACAAGACCAACGGGTTCTGCGCCTGGCACGACTACAACAAGGATCTCGGCGTGAC
>DASUAC010000389.1:0-4387 GCA_035763985.1 Jatrophihabitans sp.
ACCCCACTTGACACCACCGTCAATGACCCTTTGCCATCTTTCTGCCGGGTCTCCTCCATCCGAACCCCGGAATCCCGGGGTGGGGCGTGGTGGGGAACCGACCCGTACCCGAGCTCGTATCTCGTCTTGGCAGCGGTTTACGGCATCCGTGGGACGGTCACTATTGCCGAACTACTAGGCTCGCCCCACTGCCGATCGGCGCCGCCACCCAAAGCGCGGACGGCAGGGCTCGACTTATCGCGGAATCTCGACAACTCTGGTGGTGGCCAACGGGGCCCTGCGTTCCCAGGTCGCAACGGACACAGGACGGACAGCACTCAGGTGACACATACAGCGCAGGCGGCGGACGCCGAATACAACGCCGGCAGCGGTTCGGACGCCGGCGGGCAGGGCAGCGCCAACGGGCGTCTCGCCACAGCACCGGGCGAGCCCGTGCCGGGCGGGGTTTCCGGCGGCGCCGCGGCGGTGGAACCGGTCCCGCTGGACGAGGTGGCACCGGCCGCACTGCGGATCGTGGAGAACATCGAGCGGGTGATCGCCGGCAAGTACGAGGTGATCCGGCTCGGCGTGACCGTGCTGCTCGCCGAGGGCCACCTGCTCATCGAGGACGTGCCCGGCGTCGGCAAGACCACCTTCGCCAAGGCGCTCGCCCGCTCGATCGACTGCTCGGTACGCCGGCTGCAGTTCACCCCGGACCTGCTGCCCAGCGACGTGACCGGGGTGAGCATCTACAACGCCGAGTCCACCGACTTCGAGTTCAAGCCCGGCCCGATCTTCGCCAACATCGTGCTGGGCGACGAGATCAACCGGGCCTCGCCCAAGACCCAGGCCGCGCTGCTGGAGTGCATGGCCGAGCGCCAGGTCACGGTGGACGGCACCCGGTACGAGCTGCAGTCGCCGTTCCTGGTGCTGGCCACCCAGAACCCGGTGGAGATGGAAGGCACCTACGCGCTGCCCGAGGCCCAGCGGGACCGGTTCACCGCCAAGATCTCGCTCGGCTACCCGGACCGGATGGCCGAGATCGCGATGCTGTCCGACCAGACCACCACCGATCCGCTGGCCAGCCTGCAGCCGGTGTCCGACGCCGTCCACATCCGCTCGCTGATCGAGTCGGTCCGGCGGGTGCACGTCGTCGATTCGGTGAAGCACTACGTGGTGGCACTGGTCGAGGCGACCCGCGCCCATCCCGAGCTGCGGCTCGGCGCCTCGCCGCGTGGCTCGCTGCACCTGCTGCGCACCGCCAAGGCGGTCGCCGCGATGGCCGGCCGGGATTACGTGGTGCCCGACGACGTGCAGCAGCTGGCCGTGCCGGTGCTGGCACACCGGCTGATCCCGGCCGCCACCGCCACCGTGGCCGGCCGCAGCCCGGAGGACATCACCGCCGAGGTGGTGGCCAAGGTGCCGATCCCGGCCGCCAGCCAGCGGAGCTGACCACGATGCCCGAGACGGCCACCGGCGCCGGCCGGGGCAGGTTCCCCAGTTGGAGGTCCGGCGGCGACCCGCCGGCAACCGGCCAGCCCGACGCGGCGGCCGCGGACCGCGCGTCCGGCGGCGCCGGCTCACCGGGCGGCGGCTGGCGTACCGGCTCCCCCGGCCAGCCGGTCTCGGCGGCCGACCGGCAGCTCAGTACCACCGCCACCCGGAAGGTCTCGCTGTCCAGCCGGGGCCGGATCTTCATCGCGGTCGGCGTGCTGTCGCTGCTGGCCGGCCTGCTGCTCGGCGTACTGGACCTGCAACGGGTCGGGGTGCTGCTGCTGGTGCTGCCGATCCCGGCCTGGCTCGCGGTCCGGCAGGCCCGCGGGGGGCTGCGGATCGGGCACGCGGTCAGCCCGACCCGCGTGGTGGTCGGCGACTCGGCCGAGGTACGGCTGGTGCTCAGCAACCCGCAGGCGTTGAGCACCGGGCCGTTGCGGATCACCGAGACGGTACCCGGGGGCCGGCCGCTGCGGTTCAGCGTGGCCGGGGTCCGTGGCCGGCAGCGGCGCACGGTCGCCTACCCGCTGCCGCCGCTGCGCCGGGGCCGGTACACGGTCGGGCCGACCTCGGTGATCGCCAGCGACCCGTTCGGGCTGGTCGCCGCCGACACCCGCTCGACCGACACCGCCCAGCTGGTGGTGCAGCCCGAGACGGTGGCGCTCGCCCCGCTCACCCTGCCGATCGCATGGCGGGACGGCGCGGCCACGCTGAGCCACTCGGTCGGTTCCGGCGGTTCGGACGACGCATCGGTCCGCGAGTTCCGGCACGGCGACGACCTGCGCAAGATCCACTGGCGGAGCACCGCCAAGACCGGCTCGCTGATGGTCCGGCAGGAGGAGCGGCCCTGGCACGGCGAATCGCTGGTGCTGCTGGACACCCGGGCGCTGGCCTACCCGGTGCTGCCGCATGAGGACGAATCACCCGCCCTGGAATGGGCGATCACCGCCGCCGCGAGCATCGGCTGCCACCTGGCCGGGCGGGGCCGCCGGGTCACCGTGGTGACCGGCAGCGGGCAGGTGGCGCACAACGAGGTGACGCCGATCCTGGACATGCTCGCCGAGACCACGCCGGCCCTGCGCAGCGACGTGCAACCGCTCTGCACCGCGTTGAGCGGGCTGGGCCGGGATGCTTCGGTGTTCGCCGTGCTCGGCGCGGCGCCGCACGCGCCGATCTCCGAGTTGCTCAACCGGCCCCGGCTGCCCGGCTCCTCGGTGGCCCTGCTGCTGCGCAGCTGGACCTGGGCCGGCGGCGGCATCGGGGACCAGTTGCGCGAGGAATCCTGGCAGGACAGCGCCGACGCACTGCGGGCCGCCGGCTGGCGGGTGGTGCCGGCCGAGGGCGGCAGTGAACTGGCCGAACTCTGGCCACGGCTGCTCCGGGTACGTCCGGAGGCCCGGATATGACGGCGACCCAGCAGCGTCCCGCCAGCGCAGCCGGCCAGGCTGCTCCGGCCAACCGCGGCGGCGGCAAGTCGCCGGCCCGGCCGGCCGGCCAGGCTCGGTCCGCACGGGCACTGGTCGCGGTGACCCTCACGGTGGCCGGCGGGATGCTGCTGACCACGCTGCCGCTGCAGTCGATCTTCACCGACGGCGGCTGGCTGTTCACCAGCGTGCTGTGCGGGCTGCCCTACCTGGCGCTGGTCGCCGGGCTGCGGCGCCACTCCGGCACCACCCGCTGGTGGCACAGCGTGGTCGGGCTGGCCGGCTCGGTGCTGATGCTGCTGTGGGTGTTCGTGCCGCAGCACCTGTACTACGGCGTGCTGCCGACCACGGCCACCGGCCGGGACATCGGCGACCTGGTCGACCAGGCCCGCCAGATCATGCAGTCCGAGCACGCGCCGCTGCACTCGTCCCCGCCGCTGCGGCTGCTGGTCGCCGCCGCCCTGGTCGGCCTGCTCTGCCTGACCGACGTGCTGGGCGTACTGCTGCGCCAGCCGCTGCTGGCCGCCGCGCCGCTGCTCGAGGTGCTGGCGGTGGCCTCGGCGACCTCGGCCCGGTCGGCCAACCCGGTCTGGTTCACCGCGGCAGCGGTGGGCTTCCTGCTGATCCTGCTGGCCGGCACCCGGCTGCAGGATCTCGCCTGGGGACCGTCGGTGGACGGATCGGCGGGCCGGCTCGGCGGTGGCCGGCGGATGGCGGTGACCGGCATCGTCGCGGCGCTGATCGTGCCGCTGCTGTTGCCCGCGGTGCCGACGAACCTGCTGGCCAGGGCGACCCACCACGGCGGGAACGGTGCAGGCCCCGGCGGCGGGCAGGTGGTGCTGAACACCCTGGCCTCGCTGCGTGGCTCGCTGAAGCTGCTGACCCCGGTCACCCTGTTCACGGTCAAGGTGCCGCCCGGCCAGCATCCGTTCTACATCCGGCAGGCGGTCGACGAGCAGTTCACCGACAAGGGCTGGCAGCAGTACGGCAACCCCGCCGGCTTCTCGCTGGACATCGGCACGTACCCGACCGACCCGCCGGACAACGCGAACTCCGACATACCGACACAGCAGTTCGAGGCGACCTTCACCATCTTCCGGCTGGGCGGCAAGGAGCTGCCGATCCTGGCGAACCCGACCGACCTGCGGCCGGGCGGCGGCAACTGGGATCGGCAGAGCTCGACCGCCTCCGGGGTCGAGTTGCAGCGCAGGATGAGCTACGGCGAAGCGGTGCGCCAGCTGAATCCGACGCTGGCCCAGCTCCGGGCGGCCCCGGCCTGGGACCCGGGCGGGAACCAGCAGCTGAACGCCCGGTACCTGGCGATGCCGAAGCAGCCGGCCGAGGTGCAGCAACTGGCCCAGCAGCTCACCGCCGACCAGACCACGGCGTACGACAAGGCGCACGCCATCTCGGACTACTTCACCAACGGCAAGAACGGCTTCAGCTACTCCCTCGACGGCCCGCAAGGCGACGGCAGCAACGCGCTGGTC
>DASUAC010000390.1:0-12071 GCA_035763985.1 Jatrophihabitans sp.
GCCGTCCGCGCCTTGGCCGCATGCTCCTTCGCCGTCCGCGCCTTGGCCGCACGCTCCTTGGCTGCATGAGCTTTGGCGCGCAGGACGGCGGCGCGATGCGCGCGAGCGGCTCGTGCGGCGGCCTGGCGCCGCAGTTCGGCAGCCCGCTGGGCGGCAGCGCGCTGGGCGGCAGCCCGCTGCTGGACACTCCCGTCCGCCTGGGCAGCCCGGTGGTCGAGGAGGCGGGCCGGCTGCCGGCTGGTCGCACCGGCGGGCCCAGCGGTGAAGAGCAACACCAGTACGGACACCAGTGCGCCGAAGACCACCAACCGCTTTCGTCTTCTGGAAGCCGTTGGAGCTCTGTGCCGCGCTACCGCCACCTCGGGTTCACCGTCCTCGTCCCGGTGCTTATCGGCCGCGCCCCCGTGCACTTGACCTGGTGAGTATGTGCAATCGAGGTTAACCTACCCTGCCGATCTTGGGGGTATACCGACACCACGGCGACATTCCGCGTGATCGACCAGCGGCCGGATCCGGCGCCGGCACGGTCACCGGGTGCTGAGGGTGCCGATCAGTGACTCGAACAGCGCAGCCAGCCGGGTGAGCTCCTCCAGATGCGCCCCGGTCAGGGCCGCCAGGATCCGCGCCCCGTCGGCCGAAAGCCGCAGCCGGATGACCCGGCGGTCGTCGGCGTCCGGGACCCGTTCGACCAGGCCGGCCCGTTCGCTGCGATCGATCAGCTCCACGGCCGAGTGATGGCGGATCAGCAGGTAGTCCGCGACCTGGCTGATGGTCGGCCCGGGTCGGCCGTCATGGCCGCGGACCGCGAGCAGCAGCTGGTGCTGGCTCGCGGTCAGGCCGTGCTCGGCGGCCTGCTCGGCACTCCAGCGCTCGAACCGGCGCAGCGCCGTCCGGACGGTGAGCAACCGGGCATAGTCCCGGTCGCTGATGCGGGCCGGCTCGCTACCCCGGCGGGCTGGCGCCATCGTTCACCTCGACAGGACTGAGCAGGGACGTCGCCTCGCGACACGATACACAGTGGGCGGCGACGGCTTCCGACCTGATGTCCCGTCCACTCTGGAAATAAATATCGTCTAGCGATATTCTCGTATCACGATATTCATTCCAGACGAAAGAGGGGACGTATGGCCGTTTACATCGTCATCGCGCTGTTGGTGAGCGGGCTCGCCCTCGTCACGGTCGCCGCCGCGATCGTCGGCCTGCTCGGCGTGGCCGGCATCCTGCGGCTGGCTCGCTGCGACCGCTGCGGACATCTCACCGTCACCGACGCCCGCACCGAGCCGCAGTCCTGCCCGCAGTGCCGCCACGAGCGCCTGGCCCATCCGCTGGCCACCCTGCACCGGCTGCACCTGCACGACCTGTCGATACGCCACTGACGGATCCGGCCCGGCGGCCAAGCCGGGTCAGCCGGCCGCCGCGACCCGGGACCGGGACCGCTCCCGCTGCTCGACGAACCGGCTCGCTTGGGCGTCCAGCCGGGCCATGAACCCGGCCAGCTCGTCCCGGGCCTGTTCGCCGTCCGGGCCGAGGTCCGTCCGCTCGAAGACGTTCCAGAACTTCAGCACCGGTGACACCACCGCGTCGTGATGCAACCGCAGGTCGTAGATGCCGGCCTTGGCGATGGTCACCGAGTTGCGGGCGAAGTCCGGCATGCCGGCCCCCGGCATCCGGAAGCCGGCCACCTCGTCCCGGACCGCCGCCATGGTGGCATCCGGCGCGATCTCGAAGGCGGCCGCGATCAGGTTGCGGTAGAAGACCATGTGCAGGTTCTCGTCCTGCGCGATCCGGGCCAGCAGCTGCTCGGCCACCGGATCGCCGCTGCACCTGCCGGTGTTGCGATGCGAGACCCGGGTGGCCAGCTCCTGGAAGGAGACGTAGGCCAGCGCCTGCAGCTGCGTCTTGTCCCCGGAGTCGTAGCCGGCGGCCATGTGCGCCATCCGCAGCTCCTCCAGCCGTACGGGGTCCACGGCCCGGGTGACCACCAGGTAGTCGCGCAGCGCGATGCCGTGCCGGCCCTCCTCGGCGGTCCACTGGCCCACCCAGCTCCCCCAGGCGCCGTCCCGGCCGAACCGGGTGGCGATCTCCCGGTGGTAGGACGGCAGGTTGTCCTCGGTGAGCAGGTTGACCACCAGCGCGGTCCGCGCCACCGGGTCCAGCCGGGACTCCTCCGGCGCCCAGTCGCTGCCGCCGAGGAAGGCGAAGTTGCGGCCCTCACTCCACGGGACGTAGTCGTGCGGCTGCCACGGCTTGGCCACCGCCAGGTGCCGGTCGAGGTTCTCGGCCACCACCGGCTCCAACTCGCAAAGCAACCCGGTGGTCGACTCCTCGGTCCGGCGGCCGGCGCTCATCCACCCTCCCCGCGATCGGTGCCTGAACGGTTACGCACCCGTAGGTTACGCCCTCCACCGTCCCGGTCCCGGCCGGCGAAGCTAGCCGGTGCGCTCCACCACGTGCTCGGTCAGCGTCTGCAGCGCCGCCCGGGCCGGTACGTCCGGCAGCGCGCTGAGCGCCGACCGGGCGGCGTCGGCGTAGGCCAGCACGGTCTGCCGGGCCTGGTCCAGCGCGGTGGAACGGCGCAGCAGGGCCAGCGCCTCGGCGTGCTCGGCGTCGTCCGGCAGCGGCCGGCTGACCAGCTCGCGCAGCCGGGCGCCGGCCGGGTCGTCCGAGCGCAGCGCGTAGAGCACCGGCAGCGTCTGCACCCCCTCCCGCAGGTCGGTGCCGGGTGTCTTGCCGGATTGGTCGGTGCCGGAGGCGATGTCGATGATGTCGTCGGACAGCTGGAACGCGATGCCCACCTGTTCGCCGTACGCGCGCAGGCTCTCGGTGGTGTCCGGGTCCACCCCGGCGAACATCGCGCCGAACTGGGCCGCGGTGGCGATGAGCGAACCGGTCTTGTCGGCCAGCACCCCCAGGTAGTGGTCGATCGGGTCGACGCCGGGCTTCGGGCCGACCGTCTCCCGGATCTGGCCGACCACCAGCCGCTCGAAGCAGCGCGCCTGGATCCGTACCGCCTCCGGGCCAAGGTCGGCCAGGATGACCGACGCCTGGGCGAACAGGTAGTCCCCGGTGAGGATGGCCACGCTGTTGGTCCAGCGCTCGTTGGCGGCGGTCGCGCCGCGCCGGACGGTGGCCGAGTCCATCACGTCGTCGTGGTACAGGGTCGCCAGGTGGGTGAGCTCGCAGACCACCGCGGAGGAGACCACCGCCTCGTCCGCGCCGGCCCCGAACTGGGCGGCCAGCAGCGACAGCAACGGCCGGAACCGCTTGCCGCCGGCATCCACCAGGTAGCGGGCCACCTCGGCGACGAACTCGTCCTCGGCGGACACCGCGGCGCGCAGCGCGGTCTCCACCGAGCGCAGGCCGTCCCGGACGGCGGCCTCCAGTTGCGGGTCATCGAAGGAGACGCCGACGGCCAGCAACGCGGAACTGGTCACCCGCGTAATTTAGCTGCGTTGTTGGTCAGCTCGATCAGCCACTGCGGGAAGACACCCAACACGGCCGTGAGCAGCACCCCGGCGAAGATCGGGATGTAGGCCAGCACCGTCGGCACGGTCACGGTCGGGCCGTCCTCGGCCGGCTCGGCGAAGAACATCATCACCACGATCCGCAGGTAGAAGAACGCGGCCACCGCCGAGGCGATCAGCCCGATCACGACCAGCGGCGCGGCGATGTGGTACGCGGCCCGGAACACCACGAACTTGCCGGTGAAACCGCTGGTCAGCGGGATGCCGGCGAGCGCCAGCAGCAGGAAGGTGAAGGTGGCCGCGAACAGCGGCGAGCGCCGGGCCAACCCGGACCACTGGGACAGGTGGGTGGCCTCGCCGTTCGCGTCGCGGACCAGCATCACCATGCCGAACGCGGCAACCGTGGTGAAGCCGTAGGCGGTCAGGTAGAACAGCACGCTGGACAGCCCGGCCTGGTCCAGGGCGACCAGCCCGGTGAGGATGAAACCGGCGTGCGCGATCGAGGAGTAGGCCAGGATGCGCTTCAGGTCGGTCTGGGTCAGCCCGAACACCGCGCCGACCACCATCGAGGTGATCGCCACCGCCCAGATCAACGGCCGCCAGTCCCAGGCGCTCACCGAGAACCCGACGTAGAGCACCCGCAGGATGGCGCCGAAGGCGGCGATCTTGGTGCAGGACGCCATGAACGAGGTGACCGGGGTGGCCGAGCCCTGGTAGACGTCCGGGGTCCAGGAGTGGAACGGCGCGACGCCGGCCTTGAACAGCAACCCGACGACCAGCAACCCGAAGCCCAGGTAGAGCAGGCTGTCGGAATGGCTGGAGGTGCTCTGCGCCGCCAGGATCGCCCCCAGGTCGACCGAGTTGGCGTAGCCGTAGAGCAGCGCCACCCCGTAGAGGAAGAACGCCGAGGCGAACGCGCCGAGCAGGAAGTACTTGATCGCCGCCTCCTGGCTGAGCAGCCGGCGGCGCCGGGCCAGGCCGGCCATCAGGTACAGCGGCAGCGAGAGCACCTCGAGCGCGACGAACATCAGCAGCAGGTTGTTCGCGGAGGTGAAGATCAGCATCCCGCCGACGGCGAACAGCCCCAGCGGGAACACCTCGGTCTGCAGCCGGCCGCTGGTGGCCAGCCGGCGGTCGGCCGGCGAGCCCACGGTCACCGCGGCCGAGGCGACGATGGCACCGCCCGGCTCCACCCCGCGATCGGCGATCAGCAGCATGGACAGCACCGCGAGCACCAGGATGGTGCCCTGGATGAACAGCGCCACCCCGTCCACGGCCACCGCGCCGGCGACCGTGGTCAGCGACCGGCCGTGCAGCGCGATCACCGCGATCAGGGCGGCCAGCAGCGAACCGAGGGTGACGACCATTTGGCCGGCATAGCGCAGGCCGCGCGGTGCCAGCGCCTCCACCAGCACCCCGACGCAGGCGCCGCCCAGCACGATCAGCATCGGCGCCAGCGCCGCGTAGCTGATCGACGGCGCCTTGATGTAGTCGGTCGGGTCCCCGGCCGCGGCGGTCACCGCGGTGACGGCGGTCTGGCCCAGGCTGAGCGGGCTCACTTCTGTCCTCCGGGCTGTGCCAGGTGCTGCGGCTGCGGATCGGTCTGGCCGACGTCGTGCAGGGTGTAGCCGATCGCCGGGTTGATGATGTTGAGGACCGGGCGCGGATAGACGCCCAGGGCCACGATCAGCACGATGAGCGGGGCGATGGCGAAGGTCTCCCGCACGTTCAGGTCCCGGAAGGCCCGCACCCGTTCGAGCACCACCCCCTGCATGGTGCGCTGGTAGAGCAGCAGCACGTACAGCGCGGCCAGGATGATGCCCCCGGTGCCCACGATGGCGATCGCCTTGTGCCGGGTGAAGGTGCCCACCAGCGTGAGGAACTCGCTGACGAAGGTGGACAGCCCGGGCAGTGCCAGCGCGGCCATCCCGGCGATCAGGAACGCCCCGCCCAGCCGCGGGGTGATCCGGGCGGTGCCGCCGAAGTCGGCGATCTGCCGGCTCTTGCCGCGCGCCACCACGAAGCCGACCACGATGAACAGCAGGCCGGTGGCCAGCCCGTGGTTGACCATGTACAACACCGCACCGGTGCCGCCCTGGGTGGTGAAGGCGAAGATGCCCAGGCCGATGAAGCCGAAGTGCGCCACCGAGGTGTAGGCCACCAGCCGCTTCATGTCCCGCTGACCCATCGCCAGGAACGCCGCGTACAGCACCCCGATCACCGACAGGATCAGGATCGGCCGGGCGAAGTAGCGCGAGGCGTCCGGGAACAGCGGCAGGCAGTAGCGCAGGAAGCCGAAGGTGCCCACCTTGTCCAGCACGCCCACCAGCAACGCCGCGCCGCCGGCCGGCGCCTCGGCCCCGGCGTCCGGCAGCCAGGTGTGGAACGGGAACAGCGGCGCCTTGATCGCGAAGGCGATGAAGAAGCCGAGGAACAGCCACTTTCCGGTGGCGCCGCCCGGCACGTGCCCGACCAGGTCGGTGAAGGCGAAGCTGCTGGTGCCGCTGGAGACGTAGACCCCGATCACCGCGGCCAGCATCAGCAGGCCGCCGACCAGGGAGTACAGGAAGAACTTGACCGCCGCGTACTGCCGGCGCGGACCGCCGAAGCTGCCGATGATGAAATACATCGGCACCAGCATCGCCTCGAAGAACACGTAGAACAGGAACACGTCGGTGGCCGCGAACACCCCGACCATGAACACCTCGAGCAGCAACAGCAGCCCGAAGTAGGCCCGCGCCGAGCGCCGGTACTCGATGGTCTCTTCGGCGTCTTCGATGGTGTCGAAGGAGTTCCAGGACGCCAGCACCACGCACGGCACCAGCAACGTCGCCATCACGATCAGCACCAGCGCGATGCCGTCCAGCCCGAACGCGAAGTGCACACCCAGGTCCTTGATCCAGACCCAGGACGCGGTGAACTGGAACCGCGGCGCGCCCTTGCCGGTGTCGAACCGCAGCCCGAGCACCACCGCGTAGACGAAGGTGGCCAGCGAGAAGACCAGCGCCAGCTGCTTGGCGAGCAGCTCGCGGCCGACCGGCAGCGCGAAGACCACCAGGCCGCCGATCAGCGGCAGCGCCAGCAGCCCGAGCAGGGACAGGTTGTGCATCAGGAGAACCTCACCCCGAGCAGGACCGCGAGCACCATCGCGGCACCGGCCAACATGGACAGTGCGTAGGAGCGGACGAAGCCGGTCTGCAGCCGGCGCAGCCGGCTGGACCCGCCGCCCAACCCGGCGGCCAGGCTGTTCACGATGCCGTCGATGCCGCGGTTGTCGCCGAACACCAGCCCGCGTACCAGCCACTGGCCGGGCCGCATCAGCACGGTCTCGTTGAACGCGTCGGCGTACAGGTTGCGTCGGGTGGCCACCGTGACCGCGTTGCCGGCCGGCTGGGTCCGCGGCACCTCCCGGGTGGCCAGCGCCGCGCCTGCCACGCCGAGCAGGATCACCACGATGGTGATCACCGACAGCACCACCGGCGAGATGGTGTGCACCCCCTCCTCGACCGAGGGACCCACCGACGGGGCGAGCCAGTGCTGTACGCCGGCGCCGAGGATCAGCAGCCAGCCGCCGATCAGCGACAGCGCGGCGAGCGCCACCATCGGCCACTTCATCACCGCCGACGCCTCGTGCGGGTGCACGTCGTCCTCCCACCGGCGCTTGCCCAGGAAGGTCATCACCAACGCCCGGGTCATGTACGCGGCGGTCAGGCCGGCGCCGAGCAGCGCGGCGATGCCGAGCACCCAGCCGGACGTGCCGCCCTTGTCGAAGGCCGCCTCGATGATCTTGTCCTTGGTGAAGAAGCCGGTGAACGGCGGGATGCCGATGATGGCCAGCCAGCCGCAGACGAACACCCCGAAGGTGACCGGCATGACCCGGCCCAGCCCGCCGAACCGGCGCATGTCGATCCGGTCGTTCATCGCGTGCATCACCGAACCGGCCGACAGGAACAGCGCGGCCTTGAAGAAGCCGTGGCCGAGCAGGTGGATCAGGCCGATCGCGTACACGCCCTTGCCGAGGCCGACCGCCAGGAACATGTAGCCGATCTGGCTGACCGTGGAGTAGGCCAGCACCTTCTTCAGGTCGTCCTGGCCGAAGGCGCACAGGCAGCCGTACAGCAGGGTGATCGCGCCGACGATGACCACCATGGTGCGGGCGGCCGGGCTCAGGTCGAAGATCGGCGCCGACCGGGCGATCAGGTACACCCCGGCGGTCACCATGGTTGCCGCGTGGATCAGCGCCGACACCGGGGTCGGGCCCTCCATCGCGTCCGGCAACCAGGTCTGCAGCGGGAACTGGCCGGACTTGCCGCAGGCGCCGAGCAGCAGCATCAGCGCGATGGCGGTGATCGGGCCCTTGCCCAGGCTGCCGATCCCGGCGAACACGTGCTGGAAGTCGGTGCTGCCCAGGTAGGCGAACATCAGCATGATCGCGATGGACAGCCCGGCGTCACCGACCCGGTTGGCGATGAAGGCCTTCTTCGCGGCGGTGGCCGCCGACGGCCGGTTGTAGTAGTAGCCGATGAGCAGGTACGAGGCCAGGCCGACGCCCTCCCAGCCCACGTAGAGCACCAGGTAGTTGTTGGCCAGCACCAGCAGCAGCATGGCCGCGATGAACAGGTTGAAGTAGCCGAAGAACCGGCGCCGGCCCTCGTCCCGGTCCATGTAGCCGACCGCGTAGATGTGGATCAGCGAGCCGACCCCGGTGATCAGCAGCACGAAGATCATCGCCAGCGGATCCAGCAGGAAGCCGACGTCCACCCGGAAGCCGCCGACCGCGATCCAGTTGAACAGCTGCAGGTTGCGTTCCCGGGAGTCGCCCGGCTCGTTCTTCAGCGAGAAGAACAGGTAGACCGAGTAGACGAACAAACCCACCGGGACGAGCGCACCGAGCAGGTGGCCCCACCGGTCGGCCCGCCGGCCGAGCAGCAGCAACAGGGCGGCGGAGACGGCCGGAACCGCGACCAGCAGCCAGGCCACCGATTGGATCCCGTGTGCGGAATTCAACTCGCCAACTCCCCTTTAGTACTTCAGGAGGTTCGCGTCGTCGACCGAGGCCGACCGGCGCGTCCGGAAGATGGACATGATGATTGCCAGACCGACCACGACCTCAGCGGCCGCCACCACCATGACGAAGAACGCATGATCTGCCCGTCCAGGCTGCCGTTGATCCGGGCGAAGGTCACCAGCGTCAGGTTCACCGCGTTGAGCATCAGCTCCACGCACATGAACACCACGATCGCGTTGCGCCGGATCAGCACACCGACCGCGCCGATCGAGAACAGCGCGGCGGACAGGACGAGATAGTAGGTAGGGGTCATGAGCCGAGCACGTCTTTCCGCGAGGCGGGGTATGCAGTCATCGATCCAACTCTCGAGTGCTCACCGGGCCGCTGACGTCGATCGGGGTGCCGCCGAGCAGCGACTCCGGCGCCGCCGAACCGTCCGGCAGCAGTGCCGGGGTGCCGATCGCACCGCCCGAGGACAGGTGCCCCGGTCCGGGCAGCGGCTGTGGCCGGCCGGAGGCGATCCGTTCCCGGGCCAGCGCCCGCTGGGTGCGCTTCGGGCCGTCCCGCTCGATGTGCGCCAGCACCATGGCACCGACCGCGGCCACGATCAGCAGCGCCGATGTGAGCTCGAAGGCGAACAGGTACTTGGTGAACAGCAACTGCGCGATCGCGTTGACGTTGGTGCCGTTGTCGGCGTTGTTGACGCTGTCCAGGTTCTTCGCGGACTGGCCGCTGAACGCCCGGCCGATCGCGATCGCGACCAGCAGCGCGAAGGCGACCCCGGCCAGCAGCGCGGCGATCCGCTGCCCACGCAGCGTCTCCACCAGCGAGTCGGAGGAATCCCGGCCCACCAGCATCAGCACGAACAGGAAGAGGATCATGATCGCGCCGGTGTAGACGATGATCTGCACCAGCCCGAGGAACGGGCCCTCCTCGATCAGGTAGAACAGCCCGAGGCACATCATGGTGGCGACCAGCGACAGCGCCGAGTGAATGGCGTTGCGCAACAGCACCATGCCGATCGCGCCGAGCAGCGCCACCGGGCCGAGGATCCAGAACGCCCACGCCTCGCCGTTGCTGACCTGGTTCGGCCCGGCGGCGAGCAGCAACTGGGTGGAACTCACGGGTGGTGACCTCCAACCTCGATCGCGTCGCCGACCACCGGCTTGCCGGCCTCGTTGGCCGCGCTCATCGGCGGCGCCTCGTCCGGCTGCGGGGTGTAGTAGGCAGCTTCGTCGTTGCCCAACCGCATCGGGTGCGGCGGCGCCTCCATGCCGGGCAGCAGCGGGGCCATCAGCTGTTCCTTGGTGTAGATCAGATCCTGCCGGTTGTCCAAGGCCAACTCGTACTCGTTGCTCATGGTCAGCGACCGGGTCGGGCAGGCCTCGATGCACAGGCCGCAGAAGATGCAGCGCAGGTAGTTGATCTGATAGACCTTGCCGTACCGCTCACCGGGCGAGTACCGCTCGGCCTCGGTGTTGTCGCCGCCCTCGACGTAGATCGCGTCGGCCGGGCAGGCCCAGGCACACAGCTCGCAGCCGATGCACTTCTCCAGTCCGTCCGGATGCCGGTTGAGCACGTGCCGGCCGTGGTAACGCGGCGCCGTCGGGAACACCTCGAACGGGTACTGCTGGGTATAGACCTTCTTGAACATCGTCGAGAAGGTCAGCCCGAAGCCGGACAGGAAGCCCTTCGGCCCGGTGTTCGGCTGGTCGAACGCGTCGGCATTCAGGTGCCTGACGCCGATCTCCGGCTGGGCCGGCGGCTGCGGGACGGCCGGTGCGGCCGCGGCCCAGCCGGCCGGCACCGCGGCGCCGGTCAGGTTGGCGACCTGGCCGGCCGGCTCGTTCACCAGGCGGCCGTCGTCCCCGGCGCGCTCGGGTGGTTGAGGGGTCTCGGGTCGGGGGGTCTCAGCCATCGATCTGTCCTCTGTCGTTGCTCATCCGGTCCTGCGCTCCCGGCCCGTCCGGGTACGCCGGGCCGTTCGGGTAGGCGGGACCGTCCGGGTACGCCGAACCGGGCGGGTAGGCCGAACCGGCACCGGCCGGACCGCCCAGTGCCGCCGGGGCGACCCCGGCGCTGACCAGCCGCGGGGACGGCGGCACTGCCAGGTCCATCGGCGGGATCGGGAAAGTCGGCTTGCGGGTTGCCAGCGCGGCCTCCTCGGCGGCCAGTTCGGCCTGCTGCCGATTCGTCCGGGCTGTGTCGGCCGCCGACCAGATCAGCCCGATCACCAGCAGCCCGCCGAGCACCAGGGCGGACATCGCGGCGACGTTCCAGCCGCGGTCACGCAGCACCCGCAGCGTGGTGACCACCATGATCCAGACCAGGTTGACCGGGATCAGCACCTTCCAGCCGAACTGCATGAACTGGTCGTAGCGCAGCCGCGGCAGCGTGCCGCGCAGCCAGACGAAGCCGAAGATGAACACCACCACCTTGGCGGTGAACCACAGCACCGGCCACCAGCCGTGGTTGGCGCCGTGCCACAGCGACAGCGGCCAGGGTGCCCGCCAGCCGCCCAGGAACAGCGTGGTGGCCAGCGCCGAGACGGTCACCATGTTGATGTATTCGGCAAGGAAGAACAGGGCGAACTTCATCGAGGAGTACTCGGTGTGGAAGCCGCCGACCAGCTCCGACTCGGCCTCCGGCAGGTCGAACGGGGCCCGGTTGGTCTCGCCGACCATGGCGATCAGGTAGACCGCGAACGAGACGAACAGCGGAATGCCGTTCCAGATGTTGTGCCGCTGGTAGTCCACGATGCCCGAGGTGGACATGGTGCCGGCGTAGAGGAACACCGCGACCATGGACAACCCCATCGCGACCTCGTAGGAGATCATCTGGGCCGCCGAACGCAGGCCGCCGAGCAGCGGGTAGGTCGAGCCGGACGCCCAGCCGGACAGCACGATGCCGTACACGCCGAGCGAGGAGCAGGCGAAGATCACCAGTACGCCGACCGGCAGATCGGTCAGCTGCAGCGGCGTGTGGTGGTGGAAGATCGACACCACCGGGCCGAACGGGATCACCGAGAACGCCAGGAAGGCCGGCACCGCGGAGAGCACCGGCGCCATCCAGTACACCGGCTTGTCCGCCAGCGCCGGGATGATCTCCTCCTTGAACGCCAGCTTGATCCCGTCCGCCAGCGACTGCAGGGTGCCCCACGGACCCACCCGGTTCGGGCCGATCCGGTTCTGCATCCGGCCGACCACCTTGCGTTCGAAGACGATCGAGAACAGCGTCATCACGACGAGGAACGCGAAGACGCCGACCACCTTCAGCAAGACCATCCAGATCTTGTCGTGGCCGAACAGCGCCAGGGTGGCGTTGCTGTTGTTGGCAGCAAGCAGCATGTTCATACGCATACCTCGCTCATGCCGACTCCGCCCTTCGTGCGAGCGCTCATGCCGTCTCTCCGTTCGGGTCGACCCGCTGCACGGTCACCTCGGCGCCGTGCGGCGCGCCGAGCGAGGCGTCGCGATGGCTGGCCGGCAGCCACACCGTGTCCGGCGCGCCGGCGTCGGTCAGTTCGGCCGGTGCGGTGATCGACCGGCCGGCGGCGGTCACCGTGACCAGATCGCCCTCGGCCACCCCGAGATCGGCCG
>DASUAC010000391.1:0-13093 GCA_035763985.1 Jatrophihabitans sp.
TGGGCGAGGAGCTGCGCCCGGCGTACGCCTTCGCCCCCGGCCAGCACCTGACCCTGCGCCGGTTCACCGGTGACGCGGAGGACCGGCGTACCTACTCGATCTGTTCGACGCCGGCCGAGCTCACCGAGCACGGCCGGCTGCGGATCGGGGTCAAGCTGATCCCGGGCGGGGTGTTCTCCGGCTGGCTGACCGGCGCGCTGCAGGTCGGCGAGGTGGTCGAGGTGATGACCCCGGCCGGTCACTTCGGCCCGGCCGGGGTCGGTGAACAGGCCAACGACGGACGGCGGATCGGCTGCCTGGTGGCCGGTTCCGGCATCACCCCGGTGCTGTCCATCGCGACCGCGGTGCTGGCCGGTGAGCCGCACAGCGAGGTGTTCCTGGCGTACGGCAACCGGACCACCGCGCAGGTGATGTTCCTGGAGCAGTTGGCCGACCTGAAGAACCGCTACCCCGACCGGCTCACCCTGCTGCACGTGCTGTCCGGCGAGCCGCAGCTGTCCGACCTGCTGACCGGCCGGATCGGTCCGGACAAGATCGCGGTGCTGCTGGCCGGTGCGGCCGCCGGGATCACCGACTGGTACCTGTGCGGACCGTTCGGCATGGTGACCGCCGCCCGGGAGGCCCTGCTGGCCGGCGGGGTGCCGGACGGCCGGGTGCACGCCGAGCTGTTCTACGCCGGCGAGGTGCCGGAGCCGGAGCAGTCGGACGACAGCCGGGCGGACGAGCGCAGCCAGGTCACCGTGACGCTGGCCGGCCGTACCTCGACCGTCGCGGTGCCGTACTCCGGGCCGAGCATCCTGGATTCGGTGCTGGCCGCTCGGCCGGACGCGCCGTACGCCTGCAAGGGTGGCGTGTGCGGCACCTGCCGGGCCAAGCTGGTCTCCGGCGAGGTGCGGATGAGCCGCAACTACGCCCTCGAGCCGGACGAGCTGGCGGCCGGCCTGGTGCTGGCCTGCCAATCGCACCCGGTCACCGACACGGTCGAGCTGGAATTCCGCTAGAGCTGCTCGGCCCTCCGGATACGGGATTCGATCTTGATATCCGCGCCGGGCCGGCCGTACCGTCCCGCTGTCGGCAGCAGCTGCCGGTTTCGGGAGACGGAGGCGTTTATGCGGAGTTTCCGAAGGCTCATGGCGACGATCGCGCTGGCACCAGCGGTGCTGCTCGGCTGCTCCGGCGTCGCGGTGACCGGGCCGGCGAGCGCGTCCGCTTCCGGGCATAACGCAGCGTCCGCGCTGATCTGCAGCGGCGGCGGCACCCAGGAATGGACTCGCTGCTGATGGCTGCCCGGCGGCGGTTCGTGCTCGCTGACGGGTGATCCGGGACGGGTGACGGCCCAGCCGTCACCTTCACAGCCGGTTCTGCATTAGCCTGGCTCGCACCATGGATGCCAAGGGTGCGGTGCCGCTGGGCGGCAAGCCGGTCGAGGAGGTCGTCACCGTGCGGCGGCCCCGCTCGGTGGTCGCCTTCACGCTCTGGTTCTCGCTCGGCTTCGGGCTGGCCTACCTCGGCTACCTGGGGTTCCAGCAGGTGAAGACCATCGTGTACCTGGTGGCGTTCGCGCTGCTGATCGGGCTCACCCTGAATCCGCTGATCGGTTTCCTGGAACGGCGCGGGCTGCGCCGCAGCTACGCCGCACTGCTGACCTGGCTGTTCACCGTGGTGCTGCTCACCGCGCCGATCGTGCTGGCGGTGGACGCCGCGAGCACCCAGCTGCCGCAGCTGATCAAGAACGGCCCGCAGCTGATCAAGAACGCCGAGTCACACCTGGGCTCGCTGGGCACCAGGCTGTCCTCGGTGACCAGTGCCCACACCACCGCCAAGCTGAACTTCTCCAGGGTGCTGGACTACGTGCTGACCGGCGGCGCGCTGCTGTTCAGCGCGCTGACCGACATCGTGGTGGTGGCGTTCCTGTCGCTGTTCTTCGCGATCAAGCTGCCGGATCTGCGCTCGGCCGCGCTGCGCGCCGTGCCGGCCTCGCGGCGGCCCCGGGCCGGCCGGATCGTCGACGAACTGATCGGGCTGGTCGGCAAGGTGATGCTGTCCACCGTGCTGATCGCGGTGCTGTGCGGGTTCGGCACCACGATGTGGGCGCTGGCCTGGGGCATCCCGTACGCGGTGATGCTGGGCGCGCTGGTCACCGTGCTGTCCCTGATACCGGTGATCGGCTCCACCGTGGGCGGTGCCGTCGTGACCCTGGTGTCGCTGACCGTGGGCCTGCCCACCGCGATCGCCACCCTGCTGTTCTACATCGGTTACCGGATGACCGAGGACTACCTGATCCAGCCCCGGGTGATGAAGTTCTCGGTGGAGTTGCCGGGGGTGATCACGGTGCCCTCGGTGATCCTGGGCGGCGCCATCCTCGGCATCCCGGGCGCCCTGTTCGCGGTGCCGATCGCCATCGTGGTGCGCACCCTGATGCGCGAGATCGTCTTTCCGGCGGTGGACCGGGCCTGAGCCCGGCGTCAGCGGCGGAACCGGGCCGGTGACAGGAAGCCGATATCCAGCCGGCTCGTCCCGTCGATCACCAGGTCGGCCACGATCTCGCCGACCACCGGGGTGAACTTGAAGCCGTGGCCGGAGAAGCCGATCGCCAGCACCACCCGGCCGGCCGAGCCGGGGTGCGGGCCGAGCACGAAGTCGTCACCGGCCGCCGCCGGATACATGCACACCGAGGACCGGACCAGCTCGCCGGACAGCTCCGGCAGCAGGCAGCCGAGCAACTCCCGTACCGGTGCGACGTCCCGGTCGCCGACGGCCCGGTCCAGCCGGTCCGGGTCGACCGGTTCTCCGCCGGGCGTTCGATACAGCGCCGCCTTCACCCCGGCCTCGCGGGGCAGCTGCGGAAACCCGTACAGCTGTACGTCCGGCTGGCCGGACGGCACCGGCGCGTCCCACAGGTAGACCGGCAACCGCTCGGGGTCGGCGCCCGGCGCGGCCTGGAACCAGTGCACGGTCTGCCGGGTCACGCTCAGCGGGAACTCCGCCAGCCGGCCCAGCCGATCGGCCCAGGCGCCGGTGGCCAGCACCACCTTCGGCGCCACTAGCTCCTCCTCGGCGGCGGTGACGTGCACGCCGGACGGTCCGAGTTCGAGCGATTCCACCACGGTGTCGAACCACAATTCCGCACCGGCCTCGATCGCCAGTTCCAGATTCGCCAGCACCGTGGTCTCCGGCACCGCGTAGCCGGCGTCCGCCTCGTACACCGCCCAGTGATCGGCCGGCAGCCGGAACTGGCCGAAGCGGCGGCGCAGCGCTGCGGCGTCCAGCAACTCGTGCGGCAGCCCCCACTGCTGTGCCGAGGCCAGCGCGCCGGTCACCACCGGACTCTGCCGGTCGCCCATCATCAGCGCGCCGCACCGGGTGAACAGCCGCTCGCCGAACTCCGCGGACAGCTCGTCCCACAGCTGGTAGGCACGGATCAGCAACGGGACGTAGGCCGGACCCTCGAAGTAGGCCTTGCGTACGATCCGGCTGCCGCCGTGGGAGGAACCGAACGTATGCGCCGGGCCGAACTGCTCGATGCCGAGCACCCGCAGCCCGCGCCGGGCCAGCTGGTAGGCCGCCGAGGAGCCCATCCCGCCCAGCCCGATCACGATCACGTCGTACTCAGTCGCCATCGACCCATTCTGGCCGAAGCCAACCGCGACCCCACACCGGATCTGACTACGGTGGAGCGGTGAGCTGGTTAACCGAACCGGACTCGGAATGGGATTCCGAGGAGCAGGCCGAGCAGCCGCGCAGCAAGCTCAGGCTGGTGGCCCTGCTGCTGGCCGGCTGGCTCGTGGTGAGCGTGCTGGTGCTGGTCGTACTGGTCGTCGTCAGCGGCCGGCATTCGAGTAACCGGGCGGGCGGCCCGACGCCGGGTTCGAGCGTGGCCGTCACGGCCAGCCGGCCGCCGGCGAACTCCGCCGCGGCGGCGCTGCCGGACGGCTGGGTCCGGGAGGCCTCGGACCACCAGACCGACTGCGC
Source organism: Jatrophihabitans sp. (assembly GCA_035763985.1). GTDB lineage: Bacteria > Actinomycetota > Actinomycetes > Mycobacteriales > Jatrophihabitantaceae > Jatrophihabitans_A. Next base: position 3,973 of record DASUAC010000391.1, read on the forward strand.
GGCGCATGCGTACGGCCGGGTGCAGTCGTTCTTCACCCGTACCCCGTGCGTCTCGGTGGACCGGCTATTGGCCAGCGTGAATCAGGCCGGCCGGGCGGTGGTCATCGCCAGCAACGTGGTCACCTTCCGCAGCGCGGCGCAGGCCCAGCAGTACCTCACCCTGGTCAACGCCGACGGCACCGGCAACATCTCCGACCTGCTGCGGGAGGGGATCAGTTACGCCGGCGGCCCGGACAAGCTGCCGGACGCCGCGTTCGCCTCCCGGCTGGCCGGTAACCGGGTGTACGTGGCCGAGGCCGGCTACGTGGGCGGCATCTCCGACGCCACGGACCCGACGTTGCGCGCCATCGCCCAGCAGGGCGTGGGGTAACCCCGAGCCTTGTACCCCCGCCTCCATACCCACGCGAAACCCGGATAACCCACATTGCGGATGCGCTGGCAGAGTTTTCTCCGTGTGAACCCGTTCGATTCGCCGAACGGTACCGGCATACCGCTTCCTGGGCAGTCAATTCCGGGTCGCCCTGGGGACAGCTGAATTGCCACTCCGGTGCTCGGACGGGACCCAGAACGGCCGGTAACGAAGCTGTCCGCTACCGGCCGCTCGGGCAATTCTTGGATGACAATGCGCAGTGGAGTATGTACTGTCTGTCATCTAACGTGCCATGGTCAGGTCAGTTCCAACCAATGTTGCGCATGGGACTTCACCTCCTGTTCTGCACGGCGTCGGGACCATTCACGGGGAGGGCTCGGGGTGCGGATAGCGGCAGTCAAGGCATGGCCGGTATGGCGCGAACAGCGCCGGGTGCTGGCGATCCTGGCCGGAGTCGAGTTGCTCGCGGTGGCAGCACCGATCGTCACGTGGTCGCCATTGTCGAGGGGGGATATCGACATGGCCCTCATGCTGGCCTCATTGAGCTTGATCTACTCCGTCTTCGTGATGGCCTGGGAGAAGGCACGCCGCCTCCTGCTATTCGATCGGGCGCCGGCCCTAACACCTGACGTCCTCGCGACGTGGTGCTTCGCCTCTGCGATCCTGCTGCCACCGTCGCTCGCGGCCTCGGTAACCGCAGCCTCGGCGATCGGTGACTGGCCTTCCTACAATCCAGCCGGCACGCGACCCTTCTATCGCTACGTGTACAGCACGATGGCGTCGGTACTCGGAGCGACCGTAGCGAGTTGGGCCTTCCGGCACCACTTGCCGCCGGGTGTGGCCCTACTGGCCGCAGCGGCGGCATGGGTCGTGATCGGCCCGGGGGCGACGGGCCTGGCGATGTGCGCATCGGGTGATCTCGGCTCTGCCAAGGCGATGTTGCATCTGGAGTCCTACCGGCTCGAAGTCACCACGATGACCGTGGCGGTCGGTGAGTACGTGACCTATCGAATTGGCCTGCCGATGTTGATCTGGCTGTCCCTTCCGCTTGCGGTCGGGATTCAGCGCTACTTCACCCGCGCGGAGATGCAATCCCGGACGACCGATAGCCGGCAGCCGATGGACGGCCAGGCCTGGCTCCATGTCGCCAAGATAATTGTCGACGCGAGTGAGACCGTGAGCATTCTGCGGATAGAGGCGGCCGATTCGCAAACGGCTCGGCTGGTCGCAATGATGCAGGCCGGCTGTGACGCCGTCGGAACATATGCCGACGGCGGGCTCGCCATTCTGCTGCCCGACTGCCCACCCGCGCAGGGTGACGCATTGGCTCGCCGGCTTCGGATCGCAATGAACTATCACAAGATTTCCTGCCATATCGCTTCGGCCTCCAGACCCCGTGACGGTCAGGTACTTGACGACCTCCTCGCGGTTTCCGAAGCCGAACTCGTGCTTTCCAGAGAATCCTCCAGGCGATCGGCCAATTCGCTCTGACCGATCTGGCGTAGCTGCCTGATGTAGCTCAGGATCTGCTGCCGGTCGGCACCGGTCCGTGGATCGGCGGCGTGCTGCCGGGCCTCCGGCTGGGACGTCCCGGCCTCCCGCTGTGGCTGGCCGCCTTCGGGCTGGGACCTGCCGGCCTCCCGCTGTGGCTGGCCGCCTTCCGGCTGGGACCTGCCGCCTTCCGGCTGGAACTGCCCAGGCTCCGGCTGCGACTGCACGGTCGCGCGGATGAACGCCTCCAGCGCCGAGCGCTGACCGTGATTGAGTCGGTTGGCCTCCAGCGGCGGGACCCAGGGCTCCTCCATGCCGGCCGCCACCCCGGCCGCGGCACGAAGCTCGACCAGCGAGGCGTCCGGCAGCGCCCGGGCGAACGCCTGCAGGACGTACTCGGGCGGGGCCTGGGAATGGTTGCCGGCCAGGTAGCGATAGACCGTGGTGCGGTCCAGATCAGCTGCCAACGCGGCAATGAGGTCACGTTTGGTCCAGCCGGCTGGCAGGTGAGCATTGAGGTAATCGGATAGCGCGCTCACGACTGCCTCCTCTTCGGCCGAATTGCTGACTGCCCGTCTCGAGACGCGGCAGCCGCCCGACATTCGCATACACAAGCCGGCGGAACTGGATTTGTAGTTCGATGCCAGCGACGCGCTATGCAGGCATTTAGCAACGAATCCATTTACCTCGCCAACGGAATCTTAACGGCGGAGGAGTCAGTTATCACTCATCATCGTTGAATAAGAACGCCGGGCAAGAATTATCACGATGCGGGGAAATTGTCCTAGCTCGGAAGCCGTTGCGTGGCGGCCCACCTGCCGCGATTCGGCGACCACCTTCATCGCCCGGGGCGGGACGAGCCGCCGACGTGCGGACAGACGTGCGGACAGATCTGCGGACAGAGAGAAGCCCCGCCGATTCGGGTACCCCCATACCCAGCCGGCGGGGCTTCAATCTCTTACTGCGATTCCCCAATGCACCCCCGTGCGTTGTAAACCCTACCGGCGCTCACGGCCGCCATACAAGCGGCAATCTAGTCACCGAATGATCACCCAGCGTGTACGGTCACGGTGAGTTCGGGCTTACCGAACGATGACCTCCGCCGTTGCCCGCTGCCCCTACTGTCGGTACCGCAAGGCAGACTGAGCTGCGCCGGCGGAAACCGCGGACAGTGCTCGGCATACCCGCAAACCGCAGGCCGAGAGTGCCCACCGAGCTGTCCCGGCTCACCGCCGCCGATTGGAGAACCGATGCGCAAGTGGCTCCCGCTGGCGGCGATCTGCTGCGGCACCTTCATGCTGCTCATCGACGTCACCGTGGTGAACGTCGCGCTGCCTGCCATGGCACGCAGCCTGGACACCTCGTTCGCCGCCCTGCAGTGGGTGGTCGACGCCTACGCGCTGAGCCTGTGCTCGCTGCTGCTCGGAATCGGCTCGGTGGCCGACAAGCTCGGGCACCGGCGGGCCTACGTGGCCAGCCTGGCGCTGTTCGCGGTGGCCTCGCTGGCCTGCGGGCTGGCGCCCAACGCCGGCGTGCTGATCGGGTCCCGAGCAGCCCAGGGCATCGGCGCCGCCGGCATGTTCGCCTGTACCTACGCGTTGCTCAGCAGCTCCTACCAGGGCCGGGACCGAGGCGTCGCGTACGGGCTGTGGGGCGCGGTGGTCGGCGCCTCGGCAGCGGTCGGGCCGATCATCGGTGGGCTGCTCACCCAGGGTCTGTCCTGGCGCTGGATCTTCTTCATCAACCTGCCGGTCTCCGCGGTGGCGATCGTGCTGTCCCAGCGCGTGCTGTCCGGTGCCCGGCACGGTGAAGATCAGCGGATCGACCTGCCCGGCATGGCGCTGTTCACGGTGGCGGCAGCCGCCTTGACCTTCGGACTGATCCGGGCAAACAACGACGGTTGGTTGTCCGCACCGGTGCTCGGCCTGATCGCCGGCAGCGCGGTGGCACTGGTGTTGTTCATCCTGGTGGAGTCCCGGTCGCCGGCGGCCATGCTGGATCTCAGCCTGCTGCGCCGGCCGGCGTTCGTCGGCATCCTGGTCGGCTCGTTCCTGGCCAACTTCGCGGCCTTCTCCTCCTTCGCCTACACCTCGCTCTGGCTGCAGTCGGTGCTCGGGCTGGGGCCGATCGCGGCCGGCGCCACCGGGCTGCCACTGTCCGCCGCCTCGTTCTTCGTCTCGGCCGGCATCGGCCGGTTCCTGCACTCCCGGGCTCCCGGGCCGATCATCGGCACCGGCATCCTGCTGATCGGCCTGGGTGGGCTGACCTGCGCGCTGCAGATCGGCCCACACTCCAATTGGACGGCGCTGCTGATCGGGTTCGTCCTGATCGGCATCGGGGTGGGACTGTCCACCCCCACTCTGAGTTCCTCGGCGATGGCCACCGTGCCACTGTGGCGGGGCGGCATGGCGGCCGGTGCGGTGACCACCATGCGCCAGCTCGGCTTCACCCTCGGGGTGGCCGTCCTCGGCACGCTCTTCGCCACCCGGGCCCGACAGCAGATCTCCGATGCCGGAGTGCCGAACGCGCAGGCGGTCGCGCACGGCCTCACCAGCGGCCAGGGACGGCAGCTGCTGGACCGGGCCGGTCCGGCCCGGTCCACGCTGAGCGCCGTCCTGCGCTCGGCCGCGGCGTCCGGCATCGACCTGGTGTTCTGGGTGTCCGCCGCGGGCGGCGTCCTCGGCGCGATCCTGGTGTTCCTGCTGGTCCGGCCCAGCCGGGAGCGCAGCCCGGCCGCCGAGCTGGAGCAGGACACCGCCGCCGCGTCCGCCTGACGGAGCGCCACACCGGGGGTTGCGCGGCGAGCGCCTGCCAACCGGCGGGCGGGTCCGGCCGAGCGCGCCGGCTGCCGACGCGTAATGCCCAGGCGTCGCCGGGGCAACGGCAAAGCATGACGGCGGGTCCCCGGCCGAGCGCCGGTTCCGGCCGGCGCACCGGGCGTACCGACACCGCGCAGCGAAAAGCCGGACGCTGCGTCGCCGGAAGCCGGACAGCAGCTCCGCAGGAAGCCGGACAGCACGGCGCCGCGGGAAGCCGGACAGCACGGCGCCGCGGGAAGCCGGACAGCACGGCGCCGCGGATCCTCGACGGATCCGCGGCGCCGTGGGTCGGCTATTCAGTTGTGGCGGTTACTACCTCAGCTCGCGTTGCCCACCGTGTAGGTGTACGGAATCTGAGCCAGCAGGTCGCCGGTGGTGTTGAAGGTGGCGTAGGCGAACGACGGCGGGGTGTAGACGTTGAGCACACCCTCCACGACCGAGCCGTTCTTGGCGGTCGGCGTGATGGTCACCGTGATGGTCGCCGTGTCACCCGGCTGGATGGTCACCGGGCTGCCCAGGTCGGCGTTCGGGTCCACCGCGACGTTCCAGAAGTCACCCGTGGAGGACGTCACCGAACCGTCGAACGGGTTCGTGCGCGCCGTCAGGTTGACCGTGGACGTGGCGGTCGGAGCGCCCTCCGGACCGACGTAACCGACCTCGTTGACATCGGTGAACCAGACGCCGCTGGCCACCGTGCCACCGTTCTTCTCCTTGACCTTGGCCACCGAGACGGTGCTGCCGTGCTGCGCCGCCTTCAGGTCACCCACCACGTCGATGCCCTGGGTGCCGTCCAGCAGGTCGGCGATCGCCGGGATGTCCGAGACCGCGGTCTCGGTCAGGCTGGTCGTGCCCGGCGGAACCAGGAAGGTCGGCGCGGCGTGCGCCGGCAGCTCGAACGTCTGCGGACCGAACGGCGACACCAGCTGCACGTTCCGCAGCTTCGCGATGCGCGGGTCGACCTGGACGTTGATCGGCGCGATCCCGGTGTTGGTCACCTTGATCTGAGCCGTCGTCGAGCTGCCCCTGGCGAGTTCGATGTTCGGCGAGTCGGGCAGCCCGATCGCCTGCACCTTGCTCTTGTTGAACTCGACGGTGCCGGTGAAGTTCTGCGTGATGGCAGTACCCGGCACCGGGTTGATCACCAGGATGATCACGCGCCACCGACCCGGAACCGGGTTGGCCGCGGTCATCTGCATGCCCAGCCCCTGCGCGCCGGTGGTGGAGATACCGGTCGGGTACAGGTTGCTGTCGATGGCCTGGGTCTCGTCGTTCGGGTCCACCAGCACACCCTCGAGCGTGTACTTCGGGTCGCTGGCGAGCTTGACGCCGACGCTGACGTCCCGCTTGCCCGCCGGCACGTCGAAGGCGTAGGTGAACACCTGCGCCGCCGAACCGGCCCGCGCGTTGCCACCGGTGATGGTGCCGTTGAAGGTACCCACACCGTGGCTGATCGGGACGATCGTCCGGATGATCACCGGCACCGAGGTCTGGTGCCCGTCCGAGCTGGCGATGGTCACCGAGTAGCTGGTGTCACCGCTGCCCGGGACCTTGAACGACACCTTCAGGTTCTTGCTCTGGCCGGGAGCCAGGTGGAACGCCGGCGAGCTCACCGTGCCCACCGGAATGGCGTCGGAGTGGGTGAACCGCAGGGTGACGTTACCGGTGTAACCGGTGGCGTTGCCCGGCGTGTAGAGCAGCGCGGTCCAGGTGCCGGCCACCGGCCGGCGGACGTCCAGGTTGGCGTAGTTCGCCACCCGGGCGCCACCCTGCGGCCGGCTGTTGGCCACGAACGTGCCGGACGGGTCGAACAGGCTGACCCGGACGACCGGCTGCACGCCGCCCACCGACTTCGGGGCGCCGGCCCAGATCATCTGCAAGGCGGTCCGGTCGGTGCCGGCCGGAACCGTGAAGGTCACCTTCTTGTAGACCCACGGCGCGCCGTTGGTCGGGTACGGGAAGGTCGGGCCGCTGGCCGCGTCGATCGAGGTGCTGATCTGCTGCACCGCGGTCGTCAGGTAGTCGCGGGTGGCCGCGGCCACGGTCAGCGACTTGGTGCCCACGTTCTGCACCCCGATGGTGGCCGACTTGGTGCTGCCCGGGGCGCCGGACAGGTTGATCTGGCCGCCCGAGAGCACGATGTTCGAGCTCACGCCGGCCGGCGCCGGGCTGCTGCCGCCCGGGTAGGTCAGCGCGGCCTCGACCGCCGCCCGCGAGTCCAGCAGGCCGGCGCCCTGTTCGAAGGCCGGCAGGCCCAGGTCGCGTGCGGTGCTGGTCAGGATCCGCTTGGTCAGCTGCGGCGACGGCGAGGCGCCACCGTGGGTGGACCGGTAGGCCGAGATCACCAGGGCCGCCGCACCCGCGGTCAGCGGAGCGGACTGGCTGGTGCCACCGAACAGCTGGAAGTCGGAGCCGCTGCCGTGGAAGTTCGCGCACTCCGGCGAACCGGCGTCGCACGCGGCCCAGCCGGCCTCACCCGGCGCGGTGATGTCCACGGTGCCACCGCTCTGGGTGAAGCCACCGGAGGACAGCGAGGAGATCTCGTCGTTCAGCCACTTGCCGTTGCCGAACGCCCGCGCGCCGGCGTAGCCGGTCTGCAGGTAGCCCCGCGAGTTGGTGTCGGCGGCCACCGAGATCACGTTCGGGTCGGTGGACGGGTTGCCGATGGTGCTGGTGGTACCCGCGTCACCGGAGGAGACGGTCACCGTGGTGCCGGCCGCCACCGCCATGTCGTTGAACAGCGAGATGGCGCTGCGCGCGGAGGCGTCCGGGATCGGGTTGCCGCCGAAGGACTCGTTGATGACGTCCACGTGGTCGGTGCTGACCGCGTAGTCGATCGCCTGGACGATCGAGGTGGTGTAGAAGTCGATCTTCAGCGCCACGATGCTGGCACCCGGCGCCATGCCGAGGATCCGGATGTTGCAGCCGGCCGGCAGCGGGTAGGCGGGGTTGACGAAGGTCGACAGGTCGTGCGAGACCAGGCCCTGCGCAGCGATCGAGGACGCATCGCCGTACGCCTCGGCTCCGCCCTCGTTCGGGGTCGGGCCGTCGGCGGAGAAGGCCTTGTAGTCGACGATCACGTGCGAGCCGTCAGCCCGGATGAAGTCCGGGTTGTCGGGGTTGATGGCGTCGGCCAGGTAGGCCACCTTGACGCCGGAACCGTCGGTCAGCTGCTGCGCGGTCTTGGCGGTGGGGTCGTCGGAGGCGGTGTTGGTGTCCTGCAGCGCCTCGGGCTCCAGCAGCGGCTTGGCCGGGTCGGTCGGGCACACCGCGGTGGACGGCGGCACGCCGAGGGTCTTGCCGGGCTGCACCTGGCCGGCGGTCTCGGAGACCTTCTGGCCGACGGTGAAGGCGATCTTGTTGTTCGGGATCACCGCGGCGACCGACGGGTCGGCTGCCAGCGCGGCTGCCTGGTCGGTGGTCACGGTGGCGGAGAAGGCGTTGGCCGCGGTGTAGTGCTGAACCTTGCTCGGCTTGGCACCGCCGCGCTTGGTGAGCCGGCTGAGCACCGCGTTCTGGTCGTTGGTGGCCTGCGTGCGGCGGACGCTGACGTGGGACTTATTGGCCGGCGTCGAGGTGAGCTGGTCATGCAGCACCACGATCACGGACTCGGAGTTGCCGGCGGTGGCCGCTGTCGTCGGCGCGGCAACGGCCGCGCTGCCGCCGAGGAACTGGCACACAGTGCCGAGTACGGTCGCGCTCACCGCCGCCCCGATGAGCATCGACCTGGGTCTTTTGACGGTCATTCCTGGTGATCCCCCTGAACATCGTCGCGGCGTCCATCGCCGCGACTGCGTAGCTGCGGCGCTTGCCTGCCGCGGGCATACGGCAGGCCACTATTCCTTTGAATTCCGCTTAACACAAGACACGGTTTTTATCTGAGGTAGACACCAACACTGCCCGAGCACAATCGCTTGCTGTACGTGACTGAATCTCTGTTCGGAGCGCCCGCGTGCGCCGCGGGCGGCCACGATAGAACGTCTAGCAATCGGGTGAATTTCGTCTATATCTCGGATGCAACCTTTCCGCTCTGCTGGGTGTCTTATCTGCGCTCCGGTTGAACGCCAGCCGGAGTTCATCCGGGGGGAAGCAGATGGTTCAGCTCACCGATCCCGTACGAACCGCTCCGGCTCGGGGCCGGCCGTCGGTTGACACCGGCCGGCAGCGGCTGCTGGCCGCGCTGCTGCTCACCGGGTTGGCCGGTGCCGCTTACGCCCAGGGAGCCTTCTACCCACGCGGCCAGGCCTGGCTCGCCGTCCTGTTGACCGCGGCCGGTTGCCTGGCCCTGACCATCCGGCCGAACCGGCACGCGACCGACCCGCACGGGACCGACCGGCACACGACCGACCGGCACACGACCGACCCGCACGGGACCGACTTGCGCGGCCGTCGCCACGCGGCCGACTTGCGCGGCCGCCGCCACCTGGGATCGGCGGCGCTGGTG